>JAJZTL010000076.1 GCA_021848965.1 Pseudomonadota bacterium | reverse complement strand
ATAAATCAAACGCAAACTCTTTGTCTTGTATGTCGTGTTTTTCGATGAAGTTATATAGCATGGTGAGTAAAATTGTTTTATCGATACGCATGAAGAAACTTTGAATGTCTATTTTTAGTACATAACAATCCTTCGTATAATTTGCTGAGCATTGTCGGATAAAACGATTGGCACGTTGAATTCCAAAATGAGCGCCTCGCCCTTTTCGGCTGGCATAACTGTCGTAAATAAATGCGCGTTCAAAAAAAGGATTTAATTGGTTGATGAGCCAATGATGCACAACGCGGTCTCGAAAATCAGCTGCAAAAATTTCGCGTTTGACTGGCTTTGTGACCACAAAAGCGATGGAACGTCCAGGAAAATAAGTTCCAGTATTGAGTTCTTCACAAAGGGTAATAAGCTTGCTTTCGTAGTCTGTCTCAAATGCCAGAGCATTCATGGTGTTGCGCTTGCTACGGCGGCAATCAAAATACGCCTGAAATAAGTCTTCTAGCGCTACTTTTTGGCGATCAATCATGAGTGTATTGCTCAATAGAATCATGATGGTCATTAAAAGAAAGCGTGAATTACTTTCATAACCCACGCTCGCTTCGTTTTCTTTGTTTTTTGTTTAAAACCCCGAACACACCTAACCCCGTTGTTGTTGTTCTTGTTGTTGTTGCTGTACTGCCCGCCATCGTTGAAGTTCTGGTTCCAAGCGTCGTCAGCCGAGCTCTGGGTAGAACTCCAGTAGTTGTTACTGGCGAACTGGCGCAACACAGTAAATAAAGGTGTTTTAATCATGATAAGGCATCTCACCATGATGTGATTCAACTGCCTTGCCTAAAACAAGAAAGTCCCTTTATCGCTTTTAAACAAAAATGCGCTCACTCACGACCATCGTAACAGTCGTGATTCTGGCTTTACCTGCTGGCATTACGCCAACTGGTAACTTGTTTGCCTATACGCTCCATTAAACTGCTTAATGCGGCTTGCTTTTTAATGGATAACAATTTCATGTCGGCGCACAAGCGAATTTCTAATTTTAACAATTCAAACTCATCCAGAAAAGTCTCTAGGTGGTCTGCTCTGTTTTTAAATTTATTGGCACGGTAAATACTGCGCACTAATCTCATCGCGTCTCGCTTCATGTCTTGTCCGATGGTGTATTTATACTCCCTGGAAAAATCTTTGGTGTAGTCAAAAACTGCCAAAATTAATTGGTATGTATCACGATAAACAGGTAATTCAGTATACAGTGCCATGGTAAAAAACCAAAAACATAGGCCGCTTAGCGGCCTATAAAGGGGTGAAGTGGTTAAGGGGTAAGAGCCCGAACACACCTAACCCCGCTGCCGGAGACCTTGTTGAAGTCGCTGTACTGCCCGCCACCGAGGAAGTACTGGCCCCAAGCGACGACCGCCGAGCTCTGGGTAGAACTCCAGTAGCCGTTACTGGCGAACTGGCCTACGCCATTTAAAAACAGGTTCGAATAAAGATTTTGCGTACTTGCTGGGCAATTTGCTCCAGCTCCTGAGCCAGCAAGGCCTGATGGACCCACTTCACAAATTGCTGGCGAATACCAGCTTTTGTAGCATGTGGGTGAAGAGGGATTGGTGCATGGAGAATTACCTGTCGAATCGATTGTGTATGTAGTGCAATACCCGGCCGCATAATTGTTTGCAGTAACCCCTGATTTCCCAGTCAGGGCAGCAACAATAGCAGTTGTGTTACCCGAGCCATTAAGCGTGTTGGTCGCGGAAGGAACATCGGTGCAGTTACCAGAATTTACACAATTGTCACTTGAGTCCCATGGTAGGTTTATTTGATTGGTTAAGTCGTCGTTTCTATTGACCACCGTGCCACCAACGCTGCCTGACTCAGGATAGTCAGTATAGTTGTCATCCACTGAGTAAACATATCCTTCCTGGTAAATACAGCCATAACTTAATACATAAACATTTGATGATGTCGCACTGGGTGCGCTGCTGGCATTTACTGTTACAGTCCCTGGATTGGGTTGTGTTCCCGTGGTGCATTGATTATTTCCTGAGTCCAATGAGGCTTCTTGTCCAGGTTTGATGGTTATTGTGCACGTTCCTTGTGGGGTCAAGGAAACTCCAGTGCAGCCATCCGTTAGAATGTTTGTTCCTGGCGCAAACGAGGCGTGCGCTACAGTGAGTGGCGTTGTTGTATCGGTGGTACTGGTGTTCTTGATGGTGATTTGTCTTGCGTTCCCAGATAACGCAGTGTTCGCATAAGCACAGCCAGTCATCGATGTTGGGCAATCAACAGATAACGCTAAGTTTGATGGCGTCGCGGTCAATAGTGTTGTGTTTGCCACACCACTCACTGTAATTGATGAGGGTGTTAGTGCTTTAGCACGGTAGGTATCTACTGGTGTTGAGCTCACCGAGGGTTGTAAGGTGTAGCTGCCGGTGTTACTGCCCGTTAGCGCATATTGAAGACAGCAGCTTTGATTAGCCTTCAGTGAAAAGGTTGGGCTGCTGCATACGGTGCTCACGCCGGAGCAAAGCGATGGACCTGTAGTGACTTGGTTTGCTGTCAGTCCAAGGGTGGCGTTTGGGTTTGAATTAAACGTAAGTAGTACGTTTGGAGGAACAATGCCTTTGACGTTCACGACATAATTTGCAGTTCCTGAGCCATTACTGGCAAAGCTTGTTGTACCGCTGTTAAACGTTACCGTGATTGGAACTGCGCTTAAGCTTATGCCAGAGTATAAGAATAATGCAATCGGTAATGGTGTGCGAAAGAATGTGGTTTTCATGTTTTTGGTGTCCTTACACTAGAATCGTCAGTTGAAACCGAAGTTGGTTCGCATAGAGGTGCGATAGGCTTAGACTTTGTCCGGTGAGCTCTGCTGTTGTTTTGCCTAATGAGGCAGAGCCTAAATCTGCAAATTGATAGCCCACACCTAAACGTATCTGTTGATTTAGGTTGTAATCCACACCAGCCCCCACGCCCCAAGCAAACGATGTTTGGTTGTGGTTGCTAAACGGCGGGGTTGGAATGGCACCTACCTCGAGTGGAGTTTCTCGGTAGCCGCTTGCTTGGTTAAAGGCTGCGCCAATTTCACCTGAAACGTAGGGGTGAAGCGATAGTTGAATCAGGGTTGTGAGTAGTTTGGCGCTTGCCATGACTCTTGCATGATGAATGTGGTAGGTGTAGCTTAAGTCATCAAAATCAGGGAGTGCAAATTGCCACACATCGCCTTTGACGGTCATTGATGAATCCCAATGCCCTGAAACACCTAATTGCGCGGACCATTTCTCGGTCCATGCCCGCTCCACCCCAATAAAACCTCCGGCATCTACTAAGGTCTGCGAGGCATTGTCTTTCGTGTAATGGTTTTGGAAGGGGGGAAGTAAGGTTAGGGTTTGTGACTGTCCTGGGTTTACAAAGTCTGGGCCTACAGTTGCAGTAATTACACCTGACCAATGTCGTGGACTAACAGCTTCCCCCATTGTTCCAGCGTATAATTGGCTTGACACAATACTTAACGAAGCAAGCAATAGTGTTTTTTTTTTTTTTGCTCATTTTCAATCCTTTAGTGAATCAACAAAAA
Source organism: Pseudomonadota bacterium (assembly GCA_021848965.1). Taxonomy (GTDB): domain Bacteria; phylum Pseudomonadota; class Gammaproteobacteria; order Legionellales; family Legionellaceae; genus CABHON01. The sequence goes on along the minus strand of JAJZTL010000076.1, from coordinate 7,406 downwards.
ATAGGGTGATTTTTATGATTAACGATATGGATTCTTTTTGCAAGTTGTTGGCAAATTATTAATCATTTCAGCATTAGTGCAACGCAAAGAAATTCCACTTAAGATAACTTGCTGCCTGATTTTATGATTTTGTCCTTCTCTTCTTTGCTAAGCTTTGGCCAGGAGTTTATCAATGTACGTCCAGCAGATAGTTGGGAGAACATGGTTTCACTGATTTGCTCATTGATTCCCGGTGTGAAACGGTGAACAGCAAGGCCACCAAAAAAACCGCCTAATAATGAGATAAGAAAAAATACAAGCCCAATGAATACCCACGGAGTCTTTTTTCGCTCCACTTCTTCATCATATAAACTTTGCAAACGAGTCGTCATGCCGTGTAAATTGGTCACAGACTCATGAATTGGTTTTATGGAGTGCTCTACTATCTGTTTGCTTAGTTCATTAGCCATTGCAGGAACTGATTCTCGTAGCTCCTTTTTAACCCCATCAGCCACATAGTTTCTGCATGCTTTTTCAAATGCTTCAAATTGAGTCAGATGACCTTGAAACTGTTTGACTGCGTGTGCCATTTCTCCGCTTGAAAGCGTAATCGCATCACGCTCTTGTGCGAATCGTTTGTAAAGGCCCATAAGTAACATGGATACGGTTTTAAGGCTTTGCACTGGATTTTCAGTTTCAGAATGTTCCAGTTGTTCTTCATCATTTCTTTCATTCATCATTAATCTCTACATCATTCATTAAAAATCAATTTCGCGATCCAGCGAACGCTCCATTTGTTTTACTTTTTCTTGTTTACCCTGTTCACTCTGTCTTGATGGCTCATGGTCTTTCTGTTTTAAAGTACTCGTTAATTGCGGTGATTTGGTGTGCTCTACCTCATGGTCTGCGCCAAGAAGACGGTCAAGACACTGTGCAGCCTCTTTATGTTCTTGTCTAAACTGCTGTTCAAAGGCATTAAACTGTGCCTCTAAGTCTCTCGACCCTTTGCCCATCACCTGATTCATGAGGCACTCCACTTTAAGTTCTGATTGCTTGAAATAATGCTCAGGCGATAGGGATTGCTCTTTGAGTGTTTGTTCTACCCTAACAGAGCGCTGTCTTGCAAACTCTGCATCCATTTTGGTGTAATCCATGGTGACGTCTTTAGCGCGATTTCGGCTTAGTGTATCCATCAAAGCCTTATTGTTAGCAAAGGCTTCGCGACTGACAAACACATCACAGCTTTTACGATGACGCGTCATCGCGACATAAGTTGAATGCGCATCATAATGCTTAGATGGCAACACATAGGACCTATCAACCGTTACCCCTTGTGCTTTATACACTGTGGCGGCATATCCATGCTCTAAGTGTTTGTAGTGCTCGGTATTGACCAAAACAGTCTGTGGTTTTTTGTCTGACGCATCACAATCCAGTACAACACCAATAACGCCTGCTTTATCGTTTATGGAGGAAATCGTACCTAAGGTGCCATTAATCACTGATAAGCTGTCTTCTCGCTTTAAGAAATACACTCGGTCACCCACTGCAAAATTTCGTGCGCCGCGTTCCATACTGAATAACACATCATCGCCCAATTCTTTGTCTTTGCGCTTTTGGCTTCTTGCCAGTTCATTGAGCTCTTTCACGTCAAGGCGTGTATAGGCCAAAATGATTTGAGATTCTTTAGGATTGGCTATGCGCGCATCATTCCAATGGTTAATCAGTTGTTCTTTGGCTTCGTGCTGGTACCTAAACTGATGCACATGGTCATGTTCACGATAAGAATCAAGTGCCTTATCCACGCAGCCTTGTGCGCAATTAAGCGAAGCTTCTACCTGCCAAGGTGTTGTTTGTCTTCGGATTTGACTAAGCTCCGCATACTGATGGGTTTCTGCAATGGCACGAAAGGGTGCTCCTGCTTCAATGGCTTGGAGTTGTTGCCAATCACCCATCAATACCAATTTTGCCCCAGCACCTTCTACCTCACGTATCAAACGCTCCATAGTGCGCGTTCCTAGCATTCCTGCCTCATCCACTACAAGGATGTCTCTGCTGCCCAATTGCAGCGTGTTTTTATCCAGGCGATAAAAAAGGCTTGCAATGGTGCGTGACTCAATACCCGAGCTGTCGTTTAAGTTAAGTGCTGCAATGCCTGAAAGTGCGGCTCCTTGCACACGATAGCCTGATTCTTCCCAGGCTTCTCTGGCTGCTCCTAACAGATAGCTTTTTCCGGTTCCTGCATAACCCACCACGGATTTTAAATCGCCTTTGGTCGTTAAATAATTCAGTGCGGTTTCTTGTTCTTGCGACAGGCTTCTTGTCTCTTTTGCCTTCTCTATGGCGTTCTTGCTTACCTCATGGTTTAAACGGTTATCCAAGTGTTCTGCGTGGCGCATCATGGATGCTTCAAGATTCAACATCGATTGAGTTGAAAACCGTTGTTGTTTTTTTGCGTCTAATCCTAAAAAAACTAATTCAGGACATGATTTAACGCGAGCAAATACCTGGTTGAATTGTTCTGCATGTTCTGTGTGGCGATTGATAAAACGTGCTAAATCCCTGTGAGTAAAGGTGGATTGCTCTTTGGTGAGTGCATCGAGTGCAATCTCTGGTTGCTCAAGAAGCAATGTCCCGTTTTCTCTGGCAATGCGTTGGTGGTCTTCGAAGCGTGCCATACGCTCGCTGGCATCGCTTGGGCCAATTTTGTATTGCGGCTCTAGTTCAATCCCTCGCACTTCATTGCTGCGGTGGTCAATTTGCACGTCAAAGCCGTTGATGGCTAGGTGGTGGTTCGTACTGTTTGCCCAGGATTCTCGCCAGTGGAGCAACAGCTCTTTGTCATTCCAAGCCCGAACTTTTTTACCAAAGCCCTCTTCGTGAGCTTTGCGAAGGGTCAGCATCACATGGGCGTGCGGCTGGCGATTGCCGTCTTTCATCACATCATTGTGGAAACACACATCGGCAATCATTCCTTTGGCTACAAATTCTTTGGTTACAAATTCGGTAATTAATGCTTTGTTTTGTTCGATTGTGAGTTCTCTTGGTAGTGAAATGGTGAATTCACGGGCGAGTTGCGCGTCTTTGCGTTTCTCAAACCTTTCTACAGTATTCCATAGCGTTTGACGGTCTTTGAATGATTCTGGTGCGTGTTCTGGGAGGAAAATCTCACTGTACACCACATCTTGTTTTTTACTGTAGTCATGGACAAGACCTTGCTTTTCATCAGCAAGCTTTTCTCCAGAACGATATGCTGCTGAGGCAATCGCGCTTCGTCCTTGGCTTCTTGAGATGATGCTGCCGCTTAAGTGGTAGATGGCCATGATTTTTGTTTTTGTTGTTTTTATTTTTTTGAAACATTTTTTGTTTTTTTTAGATTATCAGAACGCATGTTGCGAAGCAACGTATAAGCGCGCTCTTCACTTGCCAGAGTGGCTATTGCTCCGTGCCAAATTCCATGATGTTTTTATAATTTTTTGATATTGAATTTTATTCTTGAATCGCTACACTGATACCCATTGATTATACTTATAGGATGAAATGATGGGCGAAAAACAATCTCGAATTGATGTACTCAAGAAAAAGAAAGAACAACTTAATGTCAGAATTCAGAAACTGGAGGCATTGCAAAAATCTCGCGAGAGAAAGCGTGATACGCGACGGAAAATTTTAATTGGTGCTTATTTTATGGAGCAAACCACTAAAGAAGGAAATCTCAATTCTTTGTTTCAACAATTGGATGGATACCTTAAAAGAAATTCTGATAGAGAATTGTTTCATTTAGAACCTCTTTATGATGAAAAAGAATCAGAATCCAATGAGGCATTATAAAAGATCTAAAGATAAGTTTGAAAAGACCTGTTAAAAGTACTATTATTAGCACATAATAAATGTTTTGAGATTACCATGACAAACATTATTTTTGCACAAGTAACAGCCAGTGTTTCTGAATTAAAAAAAAATCCAATGGCAACCGTTTCATCAGGCGATGGAAATCCTGTCGTTATTTTAAATCGCAATCAACCTGCTTTTTATTGTATTCCAGCAAAGCTGTATGAAGAGATTATGGATAAAATTGAAGATATTGAGCTTAATAGCATCGCTGATTCACGAAAAAATCATCCAGTTATTAAGGTGAAATTAGATGATCTTTGAGCTTGGATTTTTGGATGAAGCATTAAAAGAATGGAAAAAACTTGATAATAATACACGCGATCAGTTCAAAAAGAAACTTGCAGAGCGTCTTATCAATCCTCGTGTACCTGCATCAAAATTAAGTGGTCAAAAAGATCGGTATAAAATTAAACTTCGGAGCATTGGTTACCGGTTAGTCTACGAAGTTCGAGATACTGAACTAATTGTTGTCGTCATTGCTATTGGCAAACGTGAACGTAATACGGTATATAAGTCTGCAGAAAAACGTAAATAATTTCTAAAATATCCAAAATATTTTTTTTCTCTTAGTTTTTTCTGCCTTTTCGCTAAGCTCTCAACTATCTTGAAAGGCATCGTCAATAAGAGTAAATTTTACTACTAACGACAATCAACGACAGAATATAACAATGGACGAAAATACGTCGCAACTTATGTCGCGAGAAGCAGCAGAACAATCTGGTAAAAGTCATCGTCAAATTCAACGACTAATAAAGAATGGAACACTAAGTGCCACAAGAGATAAAAGCGGAAATTACCTTATTGAAAAATCCGAATTTTATCGTGTCTTCCCAGAGGCATTTAATGTGCGACACGATGCGACATCCGTCGTCAAAACGTCACAAGATCGTCGCGACAATAAAATTAATCTTCTTGAGGCTATGCTTTCAGAAAAAACACGTCATAATGAATTCCTACAGAAACAGTTAGAATTTATTGGCTCCCAACTCGAATCTAGCACTTTAGAAAAAGCACGCCTTTTAGACACCATAAGTAATCAACAAAAGCTCATAGAGCATCAAAGCGGCAATAAGGCACGAAAGAAATTATTTGGTTTGTTTTGAATTATCAGATTTTACTAGTTTGTCATGTTGAGGCGCTCGCTTATAACGACGTTCTTTTGCTTTCCAATCAAAAGCCAGGCGTGTTCCATCATCATCACCGTCTTCCTCACTATCTGCAAGCACTAGATCCTCATTTGATTCCTCATCTACTCGCAACACATTCTTCAAAACTCCACCTGTTGCTACAAAGCGACGCTTGAATGTTTGGCGTGTTAACTCCAAAAACCAGTCAGGATCTTCTGTCATGTCTGCTGGTTTTACTGAGTATTTCAGGGTTTCTGAAACCGCATCTTGCAGAGCTTCGGCTAAAGATTGGCCTTCAACGCGTGCTTTTACTGTTCTAATATCAACGTTAGGATCGTAGTTGACGCGCAAACAATCACGCCAAATCTCTACCCAGCGCTCGTGTTTTACGTAATCATGCTTAAACCATGATGGAGGTACCATCATTAATGTATGAAAATGCGGATGAGCACTACCATCTTTTCCACGAGTAACCTCAGTCGTTCTTACCCAGCCAATAACTCGATTAAATTCTTTCCTGTCTTTTAATCGTTTAAAAGCTGAGTTCATCTTAGTTAGTGTGGTACTTAAATCTTCAATAGCACAATTACGTACGGTAAGTGTTAGGAAAACCCAGCGCGCTGTTGGATTGGTTTCTACGATTTTAGGAAGAGATTGATAAAAACGCGCTTGCCACATCAAAGAGCGCCTCCATTGACATATAGGACAATTTCTAACCCGACAAAACGAAGCCCGTCTTAAGCGAAGTTTCGTTTCACCAGTTTCTTTGTTGTTGCTCCAACCAAAATGAAGACATCCACTACAGTCTGACATGCGAACTGCATATCTCTCAAACTCAACAGTAGTTGCATAAATACCACCTACATCATCTGCTTCACCCTTGTGATTATCCCAAGGTTTATCATTGGTATTATAATCTGTGAGGTACAATCCCTTATTGTTATTATTATCCACTACCCTGTCCTTAAGTCTTGGCAGGGTGAAAAAATCTGTGTTATTATTCTTTCATCACCTGCCTGATCGCGCGTGATACGGATTTACTCTCTGCGGCGATTTGCGGTCGACCGCAGAGATGCTCTCTTAATTTATATACTCATTTTTCATACTTTTTACATCACCATTATTACATCCAAATTTTCCACGAGTCAAATACCATTTAAAATCAGTCCAGCACTAGTCAAAACAGCGATCTTAAACGCCCCATTTATCCCTTAATTATAAATACAAGGTAATTGGACGATTTTCTGCATAAAATTTGTTCTAATTTTTAACTCTGTTTTTTTTAGTTAAAAACACCAAAAACCCAAGAAAACGACCTGACAGGAAAAAGCAATTTTCATCCAAAAATAAAAATTATTTGTGAGAAGAAAAAATACTAAAAAAATCAACAAATTATCCGTAAATGAAAAAACAAGCAAAAGATTACTTTGAAAATAGCTCTAAAACCTCCTTAAACGCACATTAAAGGCCATTAAATTATTTTTTAGTACATTATTAGCCATTTAATAATTTAATAGCCTTAAAGCGCGTTTATGGGGATTTATTATTTTTTGATGAATAAGAAGGAAAAATAAAACTTTTGTAATGCCATTTTTTTGGATATCTGTAGCGGCTGGTTTTTATCCTCGATTCGATTTTTGCGTTTTTACATGATTCATCATGTACTCTCTGCATGCTTGGTTAATCAACGTTTGATATTTTTCTGTTTCATGCTTAAACCAATCCAGCAAATCTGCATCAATGCGAATGGTAATTTGCTTTTTGATTGGTCGGTAGAATCGACCTGTCTCTGCTTTTTCCCAATCCGTTATTTCTGGCGAATCCTCGTCTATTAAATCTACTTTTCTTGATTTCAGCCCTTCAAGTTCGTTTGCCATGTTCTCGGTAAATGTAATATCGCTTGGCTTCGTTCGGTGTTGCTGCCCTTGCTGAGATAATGCGGACGATTTCTTGCTCATGATGCTCTTCCTCTGTTGTGACAGTAAATGCTACGTAAATTACAGTGCCTTTAACTAAGCCAAGACCATGCCATCGTTGTTCATGGTAGTCATAACGTTCATCAGGAATGCTTATCTGAAATGGGTCTTGAAATACAAAAGTTGCTAATTCAAAACTTATTCCGTGCTTGTTTTTGTTTGTCTTGTTTTTCTTGTCGTCCCATTCAAATTGCATTATCTGATGTTTTTGGTTGTTTTTTAAATTATAGCGTGTAATTCGTTTTTGTAACTACAGTTTCGTAGTTTTTACTGATTGTTTTGTTTTTTTATGTTGTTTGTTTGATCGAGTAGGAGGGGCCTTACGAACCCCGTCCTCTCACACCACCGTACATGCGATGTCGCATACGGCGGTTTCAGTTAAGCATTTAGCAACTGCGCCCATTTCTCTTCCAAGCAAATGAGCCCCTGT
>JAJZTL010000075.1 GCA_021848965.1 Pseudomonadota bacterium | reverse complement strand
TATTGGCGGGTAGGCACAAGACCTACCCCTACGTTTAGCGATTTCATTGGCAATTTGAACAAAAATTTTAATGTTTTATGTGCTAAAGGCCTTTATTTTACAAGAATTTAGACGCGTTAGCCCTGGTACACAGCTCTTGAATTTGATTTCAATTTTGATTAACCTCAGTTTTGGATATAAATAAAGGTGAAAATTACGATGAGTAATGGTTTTGACCATTTAATTGGATTTATTTGGAATATTGCCAATAAATTGCGTGGGCCTTATAGACCTCCCCAATATCGCCACGTGATGCTACCAATGACAGTTCTTCGACGGATGGACTGTGTTTTAGAGCCAACGAAAAATGCAATACGTGAGCAATATGAAAGATTGCAAGTTCAGCAATACTCAGAAGACACAATCCATAAAATTTTAGGTAGATCTGTATCACTTCATAATACAAGTCAGTATACATTTAAAAAACTACTTGATGATCCAGACAATATAGCCGCTAATTTGGCTACCTATATCAACAGCTTTTCACCCACAGCGCGAAATATTTTTGAAAAATTTAAATTGGTTGGTTAGCAACCGTAAGCGCACCGAACGACAAGGTAAAATTCAGTTAATTGATGCGACGAAGCATTTCCAAAAAATGCGTAAAAGTCTTGGTAATAAACGTAATGAATTATCGGATGAACACATTAATGAAATCACTCGTCTTTATGCGCAATTTAGACATGGTGACTTATCTGAAGAGCGAATTTGTTCTAAGATTTTTGATAATCGTGAGTTTGGATATTTAAAAATCACGGTGGAACGTCCATTAAAATTAAATTTTCAAATTAATCCAGAGCGTATTGAACGTTTCAAGACCGAAACAGCCTTTATTAATTTAGCAGAAACTAAAAAACGCAAAGACGCTGCTGTTATTAAGTCAGAAATTGCCGAAGGCATAAAATTTCAAAAAGCCATTATAACAATGCTTTCAAGCATTGCATCAGACATTGTATACAAAAACCGCAATGAATTTAATCAAGTTTTGCAAGCAGCAATAAATAAAAGTGGTTTGAAATTACAAGCGCCCATTAAAAAAGCTATTTTTAATGCTTTATCCGAGCGTGATGATACGGCAGATCGCTGTCTTGATAGTAAAGGCAAACCCGAAGCAGACAGTGAATTACGTGACACCGAACTTGTACCGCTACCTAGAAACATTCCTCTTCCCTTACCACTTGATTATGGTGATAAGCCAGATAATCGACAATTAGTGGAGCTTGTGCGTGATCATTGCGAATCTTACCTTCAAAAAGAAGTATTACCTCATGTACCTGATGCGTGGATTGATCACAGTAAAACGAAAGTCGGCTACGAAATCCCCTTAAACCGCCATTTTTATGTGTATCAACCGCCAAGGCCTTTAGAAGAGATCGAAGCAGATATAAAAACAATTGAGCAAGAGATTTTGCAGATGTTGAAAGGTATCGTAGCATGAATAAAGATCTAACAACGTCCCCTCATAATCGCCAAAATATTCTGAATAATCGTTATGCTCTTGATCAAGCAGAAATTCATCTAGCGCTTGGGGGTATTAAATACGAAAGTGGAACTGTTTTTACTAAACAGCAGGTTTTGGAGTTCAATGGCACTAGCTTAAGCAAAGAAACCCGCGCGCAGCCCGTCATTGCGAGGAATGTTTATATATGTGTAGCAAAGCGAAACATATATAAACATGACGAAGCAATCCAGGAAAAAGTAAGCATCGATGCCTGGATTGCCGCGTCGCTTTATGGCCACATTTTTCGCGTTTTACTTGAAAAATGTGGCCATAAAGCTCCTCGCAATGACGGGCTGCGCGGACGATTTTTGCTTAGGTTAGTGTCATTATTTTTAGAGTTATTTGAGATTAGTGAAAGAACGTTGGAACGATATCTTTCAGCTAATGCAGAAGAGTTGACAAAAAACGGTTACTTACTATTGCGAGCGAGAAAGCTCAGTAAATTCAAGGAATTAGCGTTTGGTACCGTCATCAATGACGGTACCAAAATGACAGTATTAGAAGTCTTTACTTTTCGTGCGGTTCTCAATTTAAGCATGTTATTGACGGAAGGCGAAAGAGCCAACGTACTTCGCTCCCGTATTTTAGATATTGTGATGGATGTTATAGTTGAATTTTTAATTATTAAATGGCGAAACCTTCGAGAATTCAAGGTTATATTCGATGTCGACGACACAAATGTCGTCGACATCAAAAGGTATCAAAATGAAGATGGCAAGTAGACAGGAGTTATTTCAATGATTTATCCAAAATACGAAAAATATAAAGATAGTGGTGTGTTGGGGATTGACGTAATACCTGAACAATGGGAAGTCTGGAAAATCACTCATGGATTTAATTTGATTGGTAGCGGAACTACTCCAAAAAGCGATAATCTAGATTATTATAATGGGAATACACCATGGGTTACCACATCCGAGCTAAGAGAAAATATTATCTATGATACTGAAAAAAAATTAACGCCAGATGCTGTGAAAGACTGCTCAGCTCTCCACATGTTTAATAAGGGAGCATTAGTGATTGCAATGTATGGAGCAACGATTGGCCGTCTTGGTATTCTTGGACTCAAAGCTTGTGTTAACCAAGCATGTTGTGTCTTTGATCAGCCTAAAATATTTGAACCACGTTTTATTTTTTGGTGGTTTCATATGGCAAAACCTATTTTAATTTCTCAATCTTCAGGTGGAGGACAACCAAATCTTAACCAAGATTTACTTAAGCAACTCCGCGTGCCTGTCCCTGTTTTTTCAGAACAAAAGTCAATTGTTGAATTTTTAGACAAAAAAACAGCGAAAATCGATGTCTTAATCGCAAAAAAACAAGAGCTATTAAAATTATTAACAGAAAAACGAACAGCGCTTATTACTCAGGTGGTTACTAAGGGACTTGATTCTAATGTGCCGATGAAGGATTCTAAATTTTTGGGATTCGGTATGCTTCCAAAAGAGTGGGATATAAAAAAAGTTAAACATATCGTTCGATTTGCATATGGTGATTCTCTTCCAGCTGAACAAAGAGTAAATGGAGTTTATTCCGTTTATGGTTCAAATGGTCCGGTAGGTATACATGAAACAAAAAATACTTTATCACCGGCGATAATCATTGGTCGCAAAGGCTCTTTTGGTAAATTACATTATATTGACAAACCAGGGCTAACGCGTCTAAATTCTTGTAAAATAAAGGCCTTTAGCACATAAAACATTAAAATTTTTGTTCAAATTGCCAATGAAATCGCTAAACGTAGGGGTAGGTCTTGTGCCTACCCGCCAATATTGATAAAAACTGTGCATTTTCGGGCGGGCACAAGACCCGCCCCTACAAAAACCACCTACAAACCTTGATTTTATTGGAATTTATACGCGTTCACCCTGATTGACAAACCAAGTTTTGCGATTGATACTACTTATTTTGTTGATAAACGCACAACTAAAAATCATTTAAAATGGATTTACTATGCTTTGGGAATTTTACGACTTGATGAAGTATCAAAAGATTCAGCTGTTCCTGGATTATCAAGAGAAGAAACCTACTCACATGTTTTACCACTACCGTCATACACTGAGCAAGAAGTTGTTGCAGAATTTTTAGATAAAAAAACAGCTGAAATTGAAGCGATTCAAGAAAAAATTGAAAAAGCTGTTGATAATAAAGGGAATCAACTTAAAGATTTACCTCCCATTAAAACGGAAGATCTTGAAGAGCTTTTAGGCACTGTTAATAAAGTTCGATATTCAGTATTAGAAACGTCGATGGCTATCACCAAAAAAATTATCAGTCGAGTTTAAGAGAAGGCTCCACATCATGACCAAACATACCGAAATTCGCTTTGAAGAGGCCATCGAACACAGTCTTGTTCAACACGGTGGTTATGTATCAGGGAGTCCAAAAGAATTTGATCCTGTACGAGCGTTGTTTTCGGATGATGTTATTGAGTTTGTTCAGAAAACACAAGCGTCTAAATGGCAGGTGATACAGGGTTTTTATGCCGATAAAGCGGAAGTGGTTTTATTAGATTCATTGGGGAAAGAACTGACGTCTAAAGGCATGTTAAATGTGCTACGCCATGGATTTAAATGTTTTGGTAAATCTTTTCGATTAGCTTATTTTACGCCGAATAGCAAAATGAATCCGGGTGCTTGGGTAGATTATGCCAAAAATAAACTCACAATTACCCGTCAAGTGCGTTTTAATCCAAAAGATCAAAGCCAGTCCATTGATGTGTTATTGTCGCTGAATGGATTACCTATTGTAACATTAGAACTAAAAAATCCACTGACTCATCAAACCGTTGTTCATGCAAAACAACAATATTGCCAAGACAGAGATCCTCATGCGCCATTGTTTCGCTTTAAAGAACGTGCTTTGGTGCATTTTGCTGTTGATCCTGATTTAGTGTTTATGACAACGAAATTAGAAGGGAAAAATACGTATTTTCTGCCATTTAACAAAGGCAATGGTTTTGGCGCAGGTAATCCGGTGAACCCTGATAACTATCGAACAGCCTATCTCTGGGAAGAAGTACTTTGTAAAGATAGTTTAATGGATATTTTAGCGCGCTATATGCATTTGCAAGTGAAAGAATATCAAGTGGAGACAGCGCAGGGGATCAAAAAACATACCAAAGAAACTATGATTTTTCCGCGCTATCATCAATTGGATGTGGTCCGAAAGTTAGTGGGTGATGCTGTAATAAAAGGCAGTGGACATAATTATTTAATTCAGTACTCGGCAGGTTCTGGTAAATCCAATTCGATTGCTTGGCTTGCCCATCGCTTATCAAGCTTGCATGATGAGCAAGATCAAAAAATATTTGATACGATTGTTGTAATTACTGATCGCCGGCTATTGGATCAACAGTTACAAAATACGATTTATCAATTTGAACATAAGCAGGGAGTTGTCAAAAAAATCGATGAAGATACACAACAATTAGTGAAAGCGCTTTCTGGCGGCGTACCGATTATTATTTCGACTATTCAGAAATTTCCTTTTATTACTCAAGCGATAGAAACGCTCGAAAAAAAGGGATCTACATTTAAAATAGAAACCGCGAATCGTCGGTTTGCTGTTATTGTTGATGAGGCTCATAGTTCACAAAGTGGTGAATCAGCGATGGAATTGCGTAAGATTTTAAATAAAGAAGGCATTGCCGCAACAATTGCGGAGCAAATGTTAGGAGATGAAGAGCAAGTATTATCTGACGAAGCCAAAGAAGCCTTATTTGAAGAAATGCTGAAACGGCCACGACAATCCAATATCAGCTTTTTTGCATTTACAGCCACACCTAAATTTAAAACATTAGCGGTGTTTAATGAGCCTGGTAGAAACGGCAGAGCCCCCTTTCATCTGTACAGTATGCGCCAAGCAATTGAAGAAGGTTTTATCATGGATGTATTAGCTAATTATACAACCTATAAAACTTATTATGGCCTAGTCAAATCCATTGAGGATGATCCGGAAGTTCCTAAAAGGCAAACAGCCAAAAAATTAGCTCGTTTTATGAGTTTGCATCCCCATAATATTGGCCAAAAAATAGAAATTATTATAGAACATTTTCAGCAATTCACGCGCCATAAAATTGGGGAACGAGCAAAAGCCATGGTGGTTACCGATTCACGATTACATGCGGTACGTTATAAGCTTGAATTTGATCGATATTTAAAACAGAAAAAATATGATCATATTAAGTCATTAGTTGCTTTTTCAGGTAAGGTGATTGATGCGGGTCGTGAATTTTCAGAAGTCGGTATGAATGATGGAATAAAAGATTCAGAATTGCCAGAAAAATTTGCAACAAAAGACTATCAAGTGCTGTTGGTTGCCGATAAATATCAAACGGGTTTTGATGAACCTTTATTGCATACCATGTATGTGGATAAACGCCTTTTCGGTGTACAGGCAGTTCAAACACTATCGCGACTCAATCGTACTATACCAGGAAAAACCGATACGTTTGTACTGGACTTTGTGAATGAACGAGATGACATCTATCGCTCTTTTAAAGATTATTTCGAAGTAACCGATATGGGTGATATGGCGGACATTCATCAATTATATGATTTACAATATCGGCTGGCAGAATGGCAAATTTTTTCGATTGAAGAAATAGATGCACTATGTGAGATTTGGTTCAAAAATAGAAAGCAGCCGACAGAAAATGATCATAGGCTAATGAATTCAACTTTGGATTTAGCGGTTGAGCGATTTGAGACGCTGAGTGTTGCTAATCAAGAATTATTTAGAGGACAATTGAAAGCATTTAAAAATTTATACGCTTTCTTGTCGCAGATAATTCCTTTTCGAGACTCAGAATTGGAAAAGCTATATACGTATTTACGTTTTTTATCATCAAAATTACCTGAGAGAAATGAGGATGCAGGATTTACGTTAGATAATGAAGTTGAGCTGCAATATTATCGATTACAAAAAATAAGTGAAGGTTCTATTGATCTTACTCAAGGTGAAAATAAAAACTTGAAAGGCCCTACTGAAGTAGGTACAAAGAATTCAAAAGATGAAAATGTTCAATTATCGTTATTAGTTGATAAATTAAATGAGCGTTTTGGCACTGATTTTACAAAGGCTGATGAGCTGTTTTTTGATCAAATTGCCGAAACGGCATCACTCAATACAAAAATACAAGAGGTAGCTAGAGCCAATAGTTTGGAAAACTTCACGCTAGTCTTTGAAAAGATGTTAGAAGGTTTATTTATTGAACGCATGGAAGGTAATGAAGATATTTTTGTAAAATTAATGAATGATCCACAATTTCACCAAATTGCTGCTGGGTACCTTGTGAAAGAAGTTTACGATAGAGCTCGTAATGAAGGTCAATATCCAAAATGAACGATTCTTACTCATAGTCATACAGAATATTTCGGTGGAATTTTGATCAGCATGTGCACATGATCTTGCACCATATGCCCCTCCAAAATTTCCGACTCTCTTTGCCCAGCCAACTCATGAAACACAGGACCCAAATAACATCGAAACAAAACCAAAAACTCATTAGCGAAGAACTGGTTTTTAATAAAATCTAAAAATCTATTCTTCAAAAATTTTATCTAAATGCGCGTAATGAAGAATATGCCATTGCTCAATAGTTTGCTCTTGTTCTCCGGCATAAATTAAAAAACCTCGAGAGCAACGGTTGGGCACAAGTTTTTGAAAATAATTTAATGTCTTTAAAAAGCTAGGGTGAAATGTTTGTGCTGATTTTATTTCAATAGGAATAAGCTCATGTCCTTGTTTAAAAATGACATCGACTTCGTGTTGATGATTGTCTCGATAATAATAAAGACGCGGATCTAATACACGATTTAAGCGATATTTCATCATTTCTAAAATAAATAGATTTTCAACCAGATGCCCTCGCAGCGGATCCCGTTGAATTTGTTTGGTTGAATCAATATCCAATAAATAGGAGGCTAACCCTACATCAGTAAAATAAAGTTTCGGAGATTTGAGCGTACGCTTCCCTAGGTTTTCAAAATAAGGGGGCAATTGAAAAATAATAAAAGAGGCTTCCAAAATAGATATCCAATTTTTAATTGTGTGTCCTGAAACACCTAATTCATTACTCAGATTTTGAAAATGAGTGACTTGACCAACTCGACCAGCACAAAGTTTAATAAATTGTTGGAATAATAATAAATCTTTGAGTTGAATTAATTGACGAACATCACGCTCAATATAAGTTTGCAAATAATTTCGATAGGCTTGTGTAGGATCCAATTGATCATGATAAATTCTAGGGTAACCACCGGTCAATAATAATTCATCTAGGGATAAGTTCACATGAGCATTTAATTCCGCAAGACTCAAGGGAAGAAGTGTTAACAAGGCAGTTCTTCCTGCAAGAGATTGTGTAATTGCAGCGTGCAGCGCCAATTGATGGCTGCCCGTTAATATAAATAATCCTTTTTCGGGACGTTTATCAACCAATGCTTGAATATAAGAAAGTAAAACAGGAGCTCGCTGTATTTCATCTAAAATAGCTCCATTAGGGTAACGTTCGAGAAAAGCTCTGGGATCGCTGACTGCAAAAGCTAATGTATCTGGTTCCTCCAAGTTGACATAATCTTTATGAGGAAATATTTGTTGCGTGAGCGTGGTTTTTCCTGATTGTCTAGGACCAATTAATGTAATAACGGGATATTGTGTCGCTAATTTTTTCAGTGAGTCACTAATTGTTCGCTCGAATATCATAAAAACCGTACAAAAACTAAGTGTTACTTCAATTTTGTACGGTTTTTGGTTGTTTGTCAAGCACAATCACTGTTCAGTGTTAGGAGCAAATGAAAATCTATATTATTGTCTGATTTATCCATTACATGATAAAATCATCACTTATTTTTTATTAAATTAGTTATTAAGTTCACATCATGGCCTCCAAAAAAAACATTAAAAAACTCCATAAAACGTTTGAATTATTGTCACCTCTCGATCGCAAACTCATGGCATTAAAAATCGTATGTTCTGAATATGTGAGCGGATGGCATACTTCTGAAAAAAATTTCATTGATTTTCTGATTGAGGCCGGCGTTATTGATGACTCAAGTAAAATCTTAACTGACAAAAGCTATAGAACTTCCTCTAAACATCTGCAAGCCTTAGATCTTGCAGAAAAAAAAGCTGATTTAATTATTCATGAACATTTGGAAAATGATTTTTTAGCCTGGATATCTCCCGCCGAACTCGATGACGTTTTTTCTGTGGCAGAGCAACTATATCCTCGTGATCCTGAGAATGCGGAAAAAATATTACGCGCGCGCGAAACCTCCGAAAAAACTCGCGTATATATTTTAAAAAGCCTTTATACCAATAAAACCGATTATTTTTCAGCATATCCCAACTCTCCCTATTATTGCACGCGCTTACTAAATTATTTAGAGCATATTTTAGGCATCTTTGCATTGAACATCGCTATTGACTTAAATTGGCTGTCTTCCCGTGATCCGCTTATTCAAGCCTTCCTATATATTTTTTTACTTCGGCATTATTTTTGCGAAGAAGAAAAAGCTCCTAATAATGAAGAAGTTTTAGCGTTATTTTTAGCACAAGATTTTACGCACTTGGCGCATGATTATATACATTATTACCTGGCCATGATTTTTTTGTCACTGGGGAAATTAGATAGAGCCATAACACATGCGGATAAAATACGCGATTCTAGATCCGGATATTATTTGGCTTTACAGGCAACGCTGGCTTTTTTATCTCTGCAATTTGAACTGGCCGGAAAACTTTATCCTAAAGCATTAGCTGCATTAAGAAAACAATATGGCAGTCGTTATTATTATTTAGACAATGTGTTAGGCCTTTTTCATGGTTTATATTTAGCTTTTGTTGAAAAAAATTCAGCACAATTAAAAACCAATGCCGAACTTTTTGATAGATATGCTCATACAAAGTTAGGCTACATGCCGATGTATTATACATACGCGCTTTTACCCATTATTGAATTAATTGAACGCGGTGAACATGCCGGAAGTGAGAGTGAAAAATGGCTGGATGAAACATGCAGTAAATATATTAAATCAGCCCTAAAAATTGATAAACATCCATTTTCTCAATTCACAAAGCAACTCTTAGGTTATATGGCCAACACAACGTATGTAGCCAATAATGCCAACACACTGATACAAAATTTTAAAAGCTGCCTCGTCGAACATCATGAGCTCATGGCCTATTTCTTAGGAGAAATATTATCTCAATTAGGCAGTAAAGCCACTCCTTCTCAGCAAGAAGCCATTACTTTTTACGAAACCAACTCGATAAAACTCAAACTATTAGCGCTTATATCAATAAAAGATGCTTGGGAATACAGCTTTCAAACTTTGGAAGATTTATTATTAGGTGAAACAACTAATAACATATTCCCTACCGAAACAAAACGCTTATTGTGGACAGTAGATTTAGAAAGGCAAATTATTAATGCTTTTGAGCAAAGCTATTCAAGTAAATCAGGTCGATGGAGTGCAGGAAGATCGATAGATATTCAGAAATTACAAAATTACCGTCAATCAGAACAATTTTCTTATTTAACTACGGCCGATAGAGCCGTCGCAAGTTGCATCATTAATGACGGCCCATCATGGTACCATCCATGCACATTTGACGCTCGTCGCGCCCTACTTGCTTTGGTTGGTCATCCAAACATTGGCCATTACCAAAATAAAGATACTCGCATAACGCTGGTTCGCGGCGAACCTGAATTGCATATTGAAGAAACAACAAAAGGTTACCGGCTAAGCCTTTCTCATTATCTTCCTGAAGAAGGCGTTATTATAGAACCCGAGAGCATGAACCAATATCGTGTCATTGATTTTTCGAATGCTTTTGCACAAATTGGCAAGATTTTGACAAAAAAAGGGTTGAATATTCCAGCCATGGCTAAAGAGAAAGTATTAAATGTGATTCAACATGCCAAGCACGATATTAAAATTCATGTAGATCTTCAAGATAGTAGCATGCCTGAAATAGCCGGAGATGCAAAACCGTGTATTCAGTTATTACCTGTCAAACAAGGGGTAAAAGCTACCTTCTGGATAAAACCCGTTCAGAACCATGGCACCTATTGTAAAGTAGGACAGGGTAATAAAAACCTCACATTATTGCTAACCGATAATATTACCGGTACCGAAGTTCGAACGCGTATTCTTCGCGACTTAACACTCGAAAAGAATAATCTCGATAAATTACTCAAATATTGCCCCACTTTGGCGCATCATGAATCGGATGCTGGCGAATATGAAATCGAAAGCCCTGAAGACACACTTGAAGTGTTATCCGAACTGCAACAGTATGCAAGCGAAAATACCTTGAACATGGAGTGGCCGCAAGGACAAACTTTTAAGATCAAACAACGTCTTTTTGCTCAAAATCTTTCATTAAAAATTTCTTCTGATACGAATTGGTTTTCCTATGAAGGCGAAATGAAATTATTAGACGGTGAAGTGATCAACATGAAATCACTCTTGGATGCC
>JAJZTL010000074.1 GCA_021848965.1 Pseudomonadota bacterium | reverse complement strand
CCGATCTGATTGCCGAGACAGGATGTTTGAGCAAACTTTCTCTTTTTTAAGATGTGATCCAATAGGTTAGGAATCTACGGATTGCCGAGACAACAGATTTTTCATAACGGTAATATTTCAAAGAATCCAATAGGTTAGGAATCTACGGATTGCCGAGACGTTATTTTCACACTCATAACAAAAGGTTTTTCGGGTTAATCCAATAGGTTAGGAATCTACGGATTGCCGAGACGTAGTTTTTTCATAAGGATCAAATTTAAATTTATCCAATAGGTTAGGAATCTACGGATTGCCGAGACACAAAATCTTTCTGCTTCATATTTCATTGTATTATCCAATAGGTTAGGAATCTACGGATTGCCGAGACGATTTGTCGTGATCTTTTCAGTCATCGTTGTAATATCCAATAGGTTAGGAATCTACGGATTGCCGAGACCTTTTGTTTTCATGATATAGGGATTAAATTGGTTTATCCAATAGGTTAGGAATCTACGGATTGCCGAGACAAACTTTTCATACTCTGTCCTCCTTATTTATTTTAGTATCCAATAGGTTAGGAATCTACGGATTGCCGAGACCACTTTCTGTTCCATACCTATAATAATTAGGGTCTGCTGTTTAAATAGAATGGTACTGAAATTTAGATATTTATAGCTATTTTTAGACAACCAAGTGCAAGGAATTATGACAAGAGCCAAAAGAAAGCGTGCACCTACCCCTAGCTATGTCAGCCCAAACCAGCTCACACTGCAAGCATTCTCATCTCCATTTGCCTCGCATCTAAAGCCGACAAATCGTTGGGTTGTTCTGGGCGACCTAATACCATGGGATGATATTTGTGGAACCTACCTGAAACATGTAGGCATTAGCAGAACCGGCAGGCCTCCTTTAAGCCCAAGAGTGGTGATCGGTTCTATGATCATCAAGCATTTGATGAACCTTGACGACAGAGAAGTGGTGGAAACGATCTCTGAGAATATGTACATGCAATACTTTCTGGGTTATGCAAGTTTTTCAATTGATCCACCTTTTGATGCATCTCTTTTTGTCGAGTTTCGAAAGAAACTGGGAGCAGATCAGATAAATGCGATCAACGAGAAAATCATCTCACTGAAAACTCATCTTGAAACTCCAAAGGAGGGATCAAAACCTTCTGACTCCAATGACGTTGATGAGAGTTCCACTGACAATGGAAACAGAGGCAGGGTGATTTATGATGCAACAGCATGCCCCCAGGATATTGCTTATCCGACAGACTTGACCCTGCTTTCAGATGCCAGAGAGAAATCCGAGCAGCTGATCGATATGCTCTATGATCCGGTATTGCACACAAAGAAGCCACGGACCTATCGTGAAATTGCACGAAAAAAATATCTGCACACGGCACAGAAAAAGAACAAGAGTCTCAAAGCAATACGTTCGGCTGTTGGAAGTCAGTTGCGTTTCCTCAATAGGAATATAAAATCGATTAACAAACTATTGAACTCATTCAACGCGATAGGTATTCCTTTGGAAAAGAGAGATTACAAATACCTGTTGGTGATCAACACGCTCTATCAACAGCAGAAAGAGATGTATGATGAGCTCAAACACACCATCGAAGATCGAATTGTAAGCATTCACCAGCCTCACGTTCGACCCATTGTAAGAGGCAAGACCACAGCCAAAGTAGAATTTGGGGCAAAGATTCACGTTTCGCTCATCGATGGCATTTCTTTTCTGGATGAGATTAGTTGGGATGCCTTCAATGAAGGAAGCCATATGATGGAATACGTTGAAAAATACAAGGCCCGCTTTGGCTGTTATCCAAGAGAATTATTGGCTGATAAAATCTACTGCACCCGTTCCAATCGGGCATGGCTCAAAGAGAAAGGCATTAAGCTTATAGCCAAACCCCTTGGAAGGCCTTCGGCAGTGGGGAACCACGTAAGTCCGGGAGAACGCAATCCAATCGAAGGCAAGTTCGGTCAAGCTAAGACAGCATATGGATTAGACCGTATCAAAGCAAGACTACGAAACACGAGCGAATCCTGGATTGCCTGCATCATTTTGGTGCTTAACCTGGTCAAATTGGCCGGGGCGGAACTCCCGTACACTATACTAAAATGGTGGGATAGTTTTTCAGCACGGGATGCCTTGATGAAGAAATTCCAAACTGTCGAAGAACTTTTGAACGAGGCCTTCCTCTCTGTCGAGATTGTGAGTCCGCAGTGGGAGTGGGAAAAATCAAAAAAATAGTTTATCAGCAAGCCCTATTTAAACATCATTATAACGAGAGCCAAGCCGTATATGATTTGACGCATGTTTGCGGCAATATTACTGGGCATTCCAACAAACCGTAATGCTTCCGGTAAGATAACCAGTATAGTTGCAGCAATGGCAGATCCCCAAAGGTTTCTCATTCCTCCGATAATAACAATCGATAAGATAAAAATTGATTCATTCACAGTAAAACTTGTTGGGTCTATGTAACTAATATAGTGAGCATATAAAACTCCAGGTATGGCGGCCAACATCGCTCCAATCGTGAAACTTGCAACCTTGGCCATATAAACTTTTTTCCCAAGACTCTTTGCAAAGATCTCATCTTCACTTAAGGCAATCAGAATGCGGCCGAATGGCGACCTTGTAATATTTCTGAGGAAATAGAAAACTGCACTGGTAAGAAAAAGTGTGAGAAAAAGGAATGATAATTTACTACTGAATGTAAATCCCAAAATAGAGATAGCCGGAATTCCCGGAATACCAAGCGGTCCATTTGTTAACTCCATCCAGTTGTTCATAATGGAAAATGCAACCACCTGAATGCCTAATGTTATAATGATGAAATAATCATCTACGGTGCGTAATGCAATAACCGATATAAAAACAGCAAGCAGACCACTTAAAATCATTGCCAGAGGTAAAGTCATAAGGAATGGTAACCCAAAATTTACAGAAAGGATGGCTGATGTATATGCACCAATTCCATAAAAGCCTGCATGTGCCAATGAAATTAATCCGGAATACCCTGCTGTTAATGTAAGGCTCTGAGAAAGTATTACATAGAAAAGGATCATGATTAATATATGTAGGGAGTAATCCATTATATTTCAACTTTTTTTAATTGTCTACCACTAATCCCTAAAGGCTTCCAAATTAGAAACATGATGAGTATTAGATATGCTATTGCATCCATCCATTTGCTGTCAATATAATAAGCTCCAATATGTTGTGATGTGGATAGAATTAATGCTCCACCGACTAATCCCCATGTACTACCAGTACCGCCAATAATCATTGCAATGATTCCATAAAGCAAAAAGTCAAAACCGTACATTGGGTTGAGAACTGTGTAAAAAGAATACAAAATACCAGCAAAAGAAAAAATTATAGAGGAGAAAATACAACTTAACAATTCAGTTTTTCCTGAATCTATACCATAAATGATGGATAAATTTTTATTTGAAGATACTGCTTTAATAAGTTTTCCAACATGTGAGAATCGAAATACAAAATAATTTACAAGAAATAAAAGGGAAGCACTCAGAAGTAACAATGCTTGATTTGATGTAATAACTATATTCCCAAAACCGAATTTCTCATTTTGTGAAATGCTATTAACAAGTGACGAATCACCATAGGCAATAGACAATATATTCTGCATTATCACCAATACTCCAATTGATGCCACTAATCTAAAAAAACCATTATTCCCGTTAATCCTTGAATATAGATACTTAAAAAGAATAAGTTGAAAAACAACACAAAAGGTAATTGCAAAAAAAGCTGCAAATATTGGATTGAATTGAAAATGATGGAAAAACGTTTTAAACAAATATGCTGAATACACAATATCTACAGCAAATGACAAATTGAAAAATTTAACCGTTGAGTAAGAAATGGAGAACGCAAGCGCTACCATATAATATGAAGAAAAAGTCACCAATATCAATAAAAATAATTGATTGAACATCTTCTTCTATTTAGTTGATCTTTACCATTTGAGCATTTTTCACTTCGTATAAAGCTAATTCTCTTATAGGATCTCCATTCTTATCGAAACTAAATGTTCCGGTAAAGCCTTTGAAATCTTTAATATTATTAATTGCTTTCTGAATATCTTCTCCAGTTTTTGCTCCGTGTTTTAATGCATAATCAATTAATAAGAGGGCATCTACTCCATAAGCAGCAAATACATCCAATTCAACATTGTTTGATTTTTGCATATACAATTTGAAAAATTCCGGATTTTCAGCTTTGATTTTTTCTATGTCATATTGATGCCCAGGAAATATCGCACCATCTGCTGCAATACCTATTTTTTTGAGCATAGCCAAATCGTTCATCTGGTTATTACCTAACCATTTGCAGGATAAATTCATTTCTTTTGCTTGATTAAAAATTGCTACCATTTCTTCATAACCAACTACGTAAACGACTTGAATACCTTCAGATTTTATTTTTAACAGCATATTCCTAAAATCAGACTCTCCCTGTTTAAAGGCTAGAGTAAGTACATTTTCTTTCCCACTTTTCAGTGAATTCAAAAATCCATCTTTTAATCCTAAACCGTAATCATTGTTGATATAAAGTATTGCCAAGGATTTAGCATTGTCTTTTTCCTGATAGTATTTACTGATTACCTCAGCCTCATAGATATCTGAAGGACATGTTCTGAAAATATAAACTCCAGCTGTTGAAATATCCGGAGCACCAGATGCCGGAGAAATTAATACAACTTTATTTTTTTCTGCAATCGGAGCCATTGCCATTGTTACAGAACTACCTAATGCCCCGATTACAGCGATTGATTTGTCTATTGAGATAGCTTGATTTATGCATGATACACCAGTCTTTGGATCAAGCTTATCATCATACGTTTTTAAAATAATCTGATTTTGACCATCTTTTATTCTTTGACCATTAATTATCTCCATTTCTGTTTCTAAAGCTGCTTGCAAGGTTTTTCCATACTTGGACATTTGGCCAGTAAGGACTTGGACTGAGCTTATATTAATATAACTCTTCTCTGTAGTATTACATCCTACCAGTAACAAATGAATAATAAATAATAGTAAAAATGGTTTCGCTAAAATTTTCATTTATATTAATTTATGTTTTGACTTTCAAAAATTTCTCTCTTTATAAAATTGCCTTTTCTAAGTTCTTTTATGATTTTATCCTTAATTTTATTAATTTCCATTCGATTACTAATATTATTACTTCTCAGTAGTTCTAGTAACTTGTAAGTATAATCTTTAAGTTCTGTTGGATCCATTATTGAATAAGGGTAAAATCGAATGAAATAACTTAGATTAAATAATTCAGTTACATTATTATTCTTCATGTGACGCCAAAATTGAAATAAATCAAGAACTTTAAAATTATTCTTCAATATATCAATAAGACCAGTCTTAAAAATTTCATTATTAATAAATAATTTTGGATGCTGACTCTCTAAAAAATTTACATATTTATCTTTGTTCCATGTGGATAAATAATAATATTTTAAAATAGAAAATATTTTTGGGTCATGAAATTCAAAAACCTTTTCATTGCTATAGCGTTCTTTACGTTCGTCCAAGTTCGCGGTTACATCGTTAAGATCTTCAAAAACAAAATCGGAACAAAGGCTAAAATAGTTACCCGGTAAATGAGTATTTGAATTAATCGATTTTTGGAAGTAGAGTGCAAAGTCAAGTAGAAATACACTAATAATATCTGCATTTTGTGTATTCTTTAAAGATAATATCTTGTCTTTAATTGAATTATAATTATCAATAATTAATACTCTTGAATTTATTCCCAATAGAAATTCCAATATTAAAACTGTAAATAGAGCCTCTGTTTCCTTATCTTTACTATCCTTATTAAAATCCTCAAAGTAAATGTGAATTCTTCTAACATCGACATTTGGTCT
This sequence comes from Pseudomonadota bacterium, assembly GCA_021848965.1. Lineage (GTDB taxonomy): Bacteria > Pseudomonadota > Gammaproteobacteria > Legionellales > Legionellaceae > CABHON01. Next base: position 5,429 of record JAJZTL010000074.1, on the reverse strand, counting down.
CTGTAATAATCCACAATCCCACAAATCGTTATAGTGAGTATCAACTTCATCTGACCCTAAATATGTTGTAGGCAACTTCATATTTGAAAACCATGCAATATTACCATCTGTGTCTTCTATATCATTTGCAATTGAAGCCGACAAGCCATATGAACTTTCCAAATTATGTGGTTTTCCTTTAGGATTATAATGTTGTAAATCAAACAGTGAGAATGCATGATGTTTCATTATTTTATAGAGAAAATGATCCATTTTATAATTTTGTTCATTCGCATAATTTTTCCGCTTATTAATATCATATGCACTTGTCAAGTAATGTTTAAGAATATTATTACCTTCAAAATGAACAAGCTGATCTATTACCTCTTCTCCATATTTTTCTCTAATTTGAGTTAAGAAAAAATCTAATTCTTCTAACACAAGTTTTGATTCTTCAATTTCCAGAAGTAGTTTATTTCCCATTCGTTAATTTTTTTTGTAAAATTTGAATTTTTTGAGTGAGATAATTTATTTGATTATTTTTAAATCTATTTTTATTATGTATATTATAAATTACAAACGGGACAGCGGTCCAACCTAATATATGAATAAAATGCAGTTTTTGCAATGAATTATCTTTCCAAATGAATTGTATCTTAATGCAATAATCTAACAATATAAAGAACGAAAACAATAACAGAAAATTAAAAACTAAATTGTGTTTTATGAAAAAAAGTTTAAAATTATCAACAAATAAATTTTCCCATTTAATGTAAGTAAAACAATTCAGCAGTATCAGGATTATGAAAAAAGTAAACATAGACCCGGACCAATAATTCTCATAAATAAAAGACAAGAAATCCCCACTAAATTTTTCTGCTGCCCACAAACTGAATAAAAATAGGATGTGAACTAATATGTCCCAAGCATTTTTACCTTCTCCTTTTTTCATAGCAATAAAATTAAAGCGTTTTAAATATTCTTTCCAGTTTAGCTAAAAATGACAATAAATCATTGTGAAATGACATCCTTACCCATTCCGCATATCCGAAAAAGTAGCCTGCTGTAAGTCTGAATCCATAATCTTGAAATGTCTTTTCAGCTTTATAGGAATCACCCACTTTTATCAGAACGAAGTTGGCTTCTGAGTGGAGAATTGGAATATTATGTTGTTGGGAAAGATTATATACCTCCGCTTTAATTCTACTATTGAATTGTTTTGATTTTTCTAAGTGAGCAATATCATCTAAAGCATGAAAAGCTGCGAAACTCGAAACCGAAGGAATGGTTGGCATAGAACCCAGCCATTTAGCTTTCATTCCTTTTATAATTTCTGAATTTGAAATTCCATAACCAACCCGTAATCCGCCCAAACCATGTATCTTGGAAAAGGTCCGAGTTAAAATCAAATTGGGCCGGTTGTTAATTTCTTCCATTAATACATTTTCTTGTAATTTTGTGTATTCATGGTAAGCCTGGTCTATCAAAATTAAAACATTTTCTGGTACCTTGTTAATGAACTCCAAAAGTGTGTTTTCATTAATATATAAACTGGTCGGATTATGAGGATTTGAAATAATAATCAGCCGAGTTTTGGAAGAAATTGCTTTCAGCATTCCTTCCAAATCATGATTCATGTCCGGTAAAAGTGGAACTTCGACAGGAATTGAACAATTACCTAAAACACTCCATTTATACCAAGGCATAGAAGACTTTGAATAAATTATTTCATCATTTCTCTCAGAATATTGATAAATAGCAAGTTGAATTGCTGCAACAGAACCTGAAGAAACAATTACATTTTCCTGTTTAATATTTAATTTTGAAGCTAATTTTTCGGTTAAGGCATAATAGCAAATAGGTGGGTACAAATGGGAATATTCGGAATGATATCTGATTGCTTGTTTTGCTAAGTCACCAGCACCCAAGGGATTTTCATTGTATGAAAGCTCCATAATTCCATTGTAGTCAGGAGTATAAAAATCTTCGTATCTACGATATTTGGCACTCTCACCAAATGATGAATATTTAGCCATCAATTCTTCAATAACGCTTTTATCGATTGTACTCATGCTGTTGATTTTGTTTTATCAGATTACAATTTACTGATTGCTCATAACTTATTATGAAACCAGAATAATCAGTGTTTAACTGAGTTGGACGATGTGAAAAAATTTTACTATTTGCTTTTTGTAACCGGTATCTTGCTTCTGCTCCAAGAAATATTGAGCAAAGTGAATTTGCTAATTCAAATTGATCGATAGGCGAAAAACCAAAATTAATCAATAATTTGAAAATACTTTTATGAAGATAACTGATCTCCCCCCATAAATTCCATTTCATCTCTTCAGCATAAATCAGAAAGTGATAAAACATTTCAGTAAAAGCTGAAACTGAATTAATGTATGAACCTTGTGGATGTGCGGCACCTTCTAAAATCTTATTCCAATGGTTGTTTTGGACCATATGAGTTCCCGCAATAATAATATAACCATCTATCAAAGTGTCTTTTCCAAGATGACTATAGGTGAAAAGTTGTTTCCGGGAATGCAAATGATAATCCCTTTTAAGGTTAGACTCCCAAGTTTCTCGTTTAAGTCCAGTATTTTTTCTTTCATAAGTATGAAAATGAATGTCATACAATTGATCCAGTATGCTTTTGGAAATATTATTAAGCGAGATCTGATTGAAATTTGAACTCATTTTCTATTTTCTGTAGTGTAAAACATCTCGACATACTGTGCAAGTTAATCCCTCTAAGTCCAATAGTACCGGATCTAAAACAGAACAAGCCATAAACTTTGTGTTTTTCGATTCACAAAGATGTTTTATAAATTGATATGTGTTTAATCTGGCCCTAGTATTGGCGATGTTTCCTTCTCCAATATGAGCTTTTATATGTTCTGTCATTTCGTTTAACGAGGACTCAAATATTGGATTACTTTTTATTCTATTTATCATCTTTAATGATTTCTCATCATCACCAAATTTCAAAATGACATATGCAGCTTTAATGCATTTTACTCCAGCTTCAATTAAACGAGATACTAACTTTGACAATAGTTCCGGGGTGTCATCAATTCCGGGGAAAAGAGGCATAATTAATCCATTTACATAAATTCCTTTTTGGCACATTAAATGTATATTCTTTAATCGATCTTCGACTGAAGCTGAGTGCGGTTCAAGAAAATTTGTAATATTCTGATCCAATCTTCCTATAGAAACTTGAACGGTACATTGCTCGGAATATTTGGCAAGCAATTCTATGGTATTCTCTGGGAGAATACATTTAGTGTTTATTTTTACTTGCTTTCCCAAAGGTAAAACAATTTTTAATATTTCATATGTTTTCTCAACAGCTAAAGGAGAGAAGGCATCAGAGTTCGGGCTCAAATAAATACCTTTTTTGACATCTTTTAATAATGGCAATATCGAGTCAATACCCAATTCTGTTATGTTTTCTTTTGATTTAGCTAAACCACAATACAAACAACCCACTTCACAACCCTGAGTGAAATCAATCTCATCATATTTAATACAATTCGGATAACTAGAAACATTTATAACCGTCTGATTCATACTAATTCAATTTACCTAATTCTAAAGTTACTGTTTTTAAAAATGACATTTTAATTTCGTTTTTGTGTTCGATATAAATAGTGGAAATATTTCTGGACAAAAGTTCTTGTTGAAAAAGACTACTGATCCTCTGTGAGGTTTGAGAATCAACACCTGCCAGTGGCTCATCAAACAATATAAGTTTAGGTTGATGAATTAATCCCATGCCAAAAGCCAACAACTTCCTTTCACCTCCGCTTAAATCAAAGGGTTTTCTTTTTTTGTATCGCTCTAAACCAGTATTTTCATAGACTTTAGAAATTCGTTTCTCTAAGTCTGTTTTGGAATAGATCGTTCCTGCTATCTGAAGGTTTTCTTCCACCGTTAAGTTCTCAAAACAAAAATCCTTTTGCGGTATATAAACTATTCCTTTACGAATCAAATCAGAGGGTTTTAATCCACTGATCTTTTCACTCTCAAAAAAGATTTCACCCGACCATAAAGGAAGGAGGTTATAAATACATTTCAGCAAAGTGCTTTTACCAGAACCATTACCCCCTGAAAGTAAAACAGTTTCACCGGAATGGACTTCCAATGAAACATCATAAAGCACTTGCTTCTTGCCGTAACCAGTAGATATGTTTCTTATCTCTAACATTAATTCAAATAAGTTTCTTTTACCATGGGATCATTAATAAATGATTGGTATGTATCAAACGCAAATACTTTACCGGAATGGAGAAACCAAATACTATCACTAAGACTTTTCACAAAATCGTGGTTGTGTTCGATTTGGATGATAGTCCGGCCTTCATTTTTTAGCTGCATAATCAGATTAAATATCCGAAAATAATTGTCTTTGTCAATTCCAGCGACTGGTTCATCCAAAAGCAACAGTTTGGCATCATTAGCCAGGCAACAACCAATTGTTAATAGCTTCTGCTGACCGTAAGATATCTCACCAGCCAAATTGCTCTCTACTTCTTCTAAATGCACCTTTTCTAAAATTAGAGCAGCTTTTCTGTTAAAATCGGCGTATTCTTTCTTGAAGTAGTTTGATGGTAACAATGAATTAAGAATTTTTTCACCTGGATTGTTTTTAAAAGACAATAGTATATTTTCTTTTACAGTCAACTGATTAATAATTCGTAAATCCTGAAAGGTACGAGTAATACCTTTTGAGTTGATGGAAACAGGCGAATCTTTGTCTAGACGTTTGTCATTAAGCCAGATCTCACCTTTGTCCGGACGTAAGAATCCGGTAATCAAATTGAAAAGTGTAGTCTTGCCTGTACCATTTCCTCCTACAAGCGTGTAAATTTTACTCCGAGCAATAGACATGTTCAAACCCTGTAGAATTTTTAGTTCTCCGAATGATTTATGTATATTTCTGATTTCCAGCATATTTTTCAACTATTAGGAAAATCTTTATTTTGTACAAATGGTAATTGTAAGCTTTTTCCCCTTTTCAATGTTTGGCCTATTTATTTTTATATACAAATATAATAAATGTCTTCTGGGTTTATGTTGACAATAAAAACTCACGTGTTAAATAGGACGAACTAATGATTATCTGTCTGTTTTTGTGTTAAATTATGAAAGGCATTATAAAACCAAATCAAATGTAATCATCCTTTTATTGCAAATTTATCCTGAATGAATCAATGAATCTATAGATATTCTTATTCATGACATCTTTCTGAGGAGCGAATTCCGCAATGTAATCAGTAAGTTAGATTAATAACTGTCATTTTATCAAGGTAAAAAGAATTTACAGAATAAAAATCTTAAATTGGCCCAAAACCAGTTCAACCGTGACTCGCTGCTTTTCACTCAAAAAGTAATTACCCCTGCTGAGTTTGAAAAGGCCCAGGTTCAATTGAATAGTAATA
>JAJZTL010000073.1 GCA_021848965.1 Pseudomonadota bacterium | reverse complement strand
TATCGAACGAGTTTGTTCGAGCGGTCGACGATAGAAGGGTACATGCAGACGTACGTGAGTTTGTTGAAGCGAATGGTGATGTTGTTGGATGCGTCTGATGAGGCATCGGTGGGTGCGCTTCAAGAGGTATTGGCGGAACACCCCTTAAGTCGTGGCGAAGTATTGGCCTATCCAGAAGAACAGACCTTATTTTCGCTTTTTATGGAGCAAGCGGAGAGAACGCCTAAAGCAATAGCAGTGATTCAAGGGGATAAACACTATTGTTATGGTGAGTTGCAACAAGATGTGTTGAAGGTAGTGCAAACTTTATCGCCGATGAATGAGGCTAAACTCATTGGATTATTGAGCGAGAAAGGTTACAACCATGCACTAGGAACGCTCGGTATTATGGGTTCAGGTCATGCGTATTTGCCGTTGCATCCTGATTGGCCGTTGCAACGTTTGTTGGATGTCTTAGAACAAGGAAACGTGAAGCAGGTATTCATTTCTCGTCAGCAGTATGTGCGTGAAGCGTGGCGCGAGGCGTTGTCTGCACAGTATGAATTATTCATTATTGAAGATTTAATTAAAGAAAAGCCAAGCCAACCTATAGCATTACCCATCGTTAAAAGCTGTGATGTCGCCTATGTGATCTTTACCTCGGGTTCAACGGGAAAACCCAAGGGTGTAACCATTAGCCATCAGGGAGCGGTGAATACGATTTATGCGGTGAATCAGCAATATAATGTAACGGCATCGGATGTTTTTTTTGGCTTATCCGAACTGAGTTTTGACTTATCCGTGTATGACTTGTTTGGCGCTCTTTCTTGTGGTGCGAGTATTGTGTTTCCAGACGCCGTGCGCGTGAAAGATCCCAGTCATTGGCAAGCGCTCGTGTGGGCTCATGGCGTGACGATTTGGAATACGGTACCCCAATTGGCGTCGTTGCTTGTGGAGGAAGAGGCGCCTCATTGTTTAACCAGTTTACGCTTATTTTTATTAAGTGGGGATTGGATCCCTTTAAAACTACCGGCGCGTATTCAGTCAGCGTGTCAGCACACTACGATAGTCAGTTTAGGCGGCGCGACAGAAGGCAGTATTTGGTCAATTTGGCACGAGATTCACTCCGTGCTGCCACAGTGGCGTTCGATACCTTATGGATTGGCGATGCCGAATCAACGCATGATGATTTTAAATGACGCCTTGCAGGCGTGTCCGACGGAGGTTGTGGGTGAAATTATTATTGGTGGTGTGGGGGTTGCATTAAATTATTGGGGCGATGCTGAAAAAACCACCGCCAGTTTTATTGAACATCCCACGTTAGGACGGTTATATAAAACAGGTGATTTAGGAAAGTGGACTAAATCCGGCTACATCGAGTTTATGGGGAGAAAAGACACCCAAGTTAAAATCAATGGGTATCGGGTTGAGATGGATGAGATTGCGGCACATGTATCGGCATTACCTGGTGTAACCGATGCGGTTGTTGTGGTGACGACACAAGAGAGTGTCCAAAAGCTGGTCGCGTATTATTGTGGTGAGCAGCGAGATGAACAGGTGTTATTAAAAAATCTCTCACAGCATCTACCCTATTACATGCTACCTGCCCGGATTATCTCTTTGCCAGCACTCCTTTTAACCAGCAATGGAAAAGTGGATAAAAGTAGACTGCCGAAGCCTGAGTTTTTAGCTGACAATCAATATGTGGCGCCCCGCAATCGAATGGAAACAACACTGTGTGAGATTTACGCCAAAATATTGCATCAACCGGTTGAAGGTATCGGCATTACGCACGATTTTTTTCAACTGGGTGGTGATAGCATTGGGAGCATTCGATTGGTGAGCGCTATCAGGAAAGCCTTGTTATTACCTGTGACGGCGAAAGATATTTTTCAATATAAAACCATACAGCGTTTATCGGAGGACGTTTTTCAAGTCTCACTGTTGCAACGGCAAGAAAATAGAGCATTACTTTCTGAACAAGGGTGTTTAACGGGACCCGTGCCATTGCATCCGACGCAACAATGGTTTTTTAATCAAGTGCTGAGCCAGCCGGCGCATTGGAATCATGCGTTTTTAGTGCGCGTTCCTGAATTAAATCAGGATATTTTGCAGCAAGCGTTAAATGCGTTGGTCAAAAAACATGATGTGTTACGACTGCGTTATCGGGCGACTCAACAGTATTATGCGCCTGAGAGTCAGAGCGAAGTCAACGTAAATTATCTTAATGTGAGCGCTTTATCCGCTGAAGCGCTCCAAGACAAGCTCACAACTTGGCAATCAAATTTTGATTTAACACAAGGGCCATTAATGGTGATGGGATATTTGGATGGTTATGCGAATGGCAGCGCTCGCTTGTTTTTTGCGTTGCATCATTTATTAGTGGATACGGTCAGTTGGGGTATTTTGATTCATGATTTACACGCTTTTTATCAACGATTAAGTCTAGGTGAAAAAATTGTTGATCAACCCAAAGGCACCAGTTATCGCCAATGGGTTGAGGTGTTAAATGACTATGCTAACAATCATGCGTCAGAAAGTGTCTATTGGAAAAATGTTCTGGAAGATTATTCTGCCAATCAGCTATTTGTTCAACCTGATTACCATGAAGCGAAAGCGGCATTAGACAGCCATTTAACGCACGCTTTATTACAAGGGGTTTCACAGAAATACCATACAGACATTAACGATTTGTTGTTAACCAGTTTAAATTATGCCTTGTATGAATTAACAGGTAGTCTCATTAATTATATTACCTTGGAAGGTCATGGACGTGAAGAAATTGATCCCTGCGTAGCGATTACGGACACCGTAGGGTGGTTTACCTCGATGTACCCTGTGCGTTTGGAATTACTGAACAAACTGGGGATTGGGGCGAACATTAAATTAATCAAGGAGGTGTTGCGTGCTGTACCGGATAAAGGTGTTGGGTATGGAGTTTTACAGGGATCTATGGCTGTTTTACCGCAAATAAGTTTTAATTATTTGGGGCAATTAAGCGAAAACGAACATAAAGAGTGGCAAATTTTATCAGAACCTGCGGGTAAAACAATGGGCACATTGAATGCGGAGGTGAGCGATTTAATTATCAATGCCGCGATTATCGATGGTCGTTTTCAAATCGTGGCTCGGGGACGATTATCACTCGACAAAATAAAGGCCTTTAGTGAAGGATATATAAGTCATTTAACGCAGATACTACAGTTTTTATTAGCACAAACAACCGAGCAAGTCACGATGAGTGATTATCCAGATTATGAAACTCATACCATTATTAATGACAATGAATCAGACATACTTTTTATGTTCCCTGCAGGTGGATATGGTTATGAGTGTTATTTGAATAACTTAGCAAAAAAACTTAATGACAAGCTGATTATGTTTAATGATTTTCATCATTATTTAAAAGATAGTGCTGATTTAAATATAAGATCAGGCCTTCTCATTGAAACACTTGCGGAATCCTATATTGCCAAAATGAAAATGTTGCAACCCAAAGGTCCTTATCAATTATTTGGTTGGAGCTTTGGTGGGGTACTGGCCTTTGAAATAGCTCGACAGTTGCGGCAAACAGGAGAGCTTGTTTCTCATTTGTTTATTCTAGATTCTTACTTTGATCTTTCATCCATGCCAGTAACTTTAAGCTTGAATGAAGAAGAGATACGTTCAATTGGTGATGTCAATCTGCAGTATCGCCCCGAGAACGTGAAATTAGGACAGAACATTGAAGTGACGCTGTTTAAAGCAAGCAAAATACCTTCAAAAAATTGGCCAGAAACATTAGTGAAACTGGCTGATTATTATGCTAGTGAAAAAATAAATAATGGATTGGAAAAAATTCTTAAACAATCTGTGAATCTTGTATCAATTAATTCAGATCATTTTGAGTGGACGCAAAACGCTCACGTAGTTGATCTGGTCAGTCAACATATTACGCAATCAATGAATATTACCCAGCGAGGATTTTGCTATGAAACAGAATAAAGAACAAATACGAAACTTATGGGCACAAGTATTATTTATACCCGAATCTAACATTGGATTTAAAGACAGTTTTTTTAGTTTAGGTGGCAATAGTTTATTGGCTGTGAAGTTAATTAACTTAATTAATGGTCAGTTCAATACCCATTTAAGTGTCATTGATTTTTTGACTTCCTCAACGATTGAAGATTTGTTTCAACTTGTTTCACGCGGTGAAGCTAATTTAATAGAACAACCTACTAATAAATCTGAAGATCGAGCTGAACAGGTGACGTTATCAGAATTATTGATATTACGCGATAATTTTTCAACGCAACATAAAAATATTTATAACGAAAGTATTGTAGTAGAAATAAATCAGCCAATTGATTTTTCTCAATTTGAACAAGCAGTTGAGAAAATGCTAACGTCTTGTGAAGTACTTCGAGCAAATTATCACCATCATGAAGGCAATTTTAGACGAATTATTCGAGCTAAAAATAATGCTGTCATCAATTTTTTGGATTTATCTTCAATGGACGCATGGGAGGATAAATTTAAAAATAATCTTTCAATATTATTGCAAAAAGAATTTAATCTGGAAAAAGACAATTTGATTCAATTTCATTTGTTTAAAGTGGGTGATATACAGTATCGAGTTGTACTGATTTATTTTCACGCCATTTTAGATGGAACGTCCATTATTAACATTTTGTTGCCAAAATTTATGGAGCAATTATTGGGCAATAATGCAATTATTTCAGAAGAAAAAATCAGTTCAATCTGTCAATTAAGTGCCTATCTTGATGAATATTACAATACGAATAAGTCTAATAAATTGGCTTATTGGAAAAATTTCATGGACAAACAAGAACCCTGTAACCTATCCCCTAATGTGACAGGCGATACATTAGATCATCGCGGTTTTCAGTATGCATTTAATTTGGGTAATGACTTAAAAAAACAATTATCTCACTTGGCTGCTTTATATGACATTAGCTTATTCGATGTATTGTTAAGTGGATTTTATTTGGTCGTCTCAAAATTTTCTCATCAAAATAGTGTGACAGTAAGAACGAATATTGATGAGCGACTTTTTAATTCAGATTATCAAAATGTTTTAGGATGTTTTACGAATAATTTACTGGTTGGTATAAATTTGCAAGCCAACTGGACTATAAATGAATTATTTAACGCGGTTAAGGAAAACAAGATTCAGGCGATTAAACATGCAGTGTCCTATCATACTTTGCTTGATGTGGACAGAGACAGAGTTTCAGCTTTTTCTGGTATTCATTTTAATGTTGCGCCTCAAGAAACTGCGCAGCATATCTATCAACAATCACAAATTTATGCCAATTCGCACCAGGTGAAAAATGATTTATACATTGAGTTAGATATTAAGTCAGAAAATATTTTAGGCAGAGTAGAGTTTAAGACTTCGTTATTTGACCAAGAATATATTCATGGTTTGGTTGACGCGTATCAAATTATTCTCAGCCAGCTTAGTTCTTATCAAAGTAAGCCCATTTTCAGCATTCCTGTGATTTCATCAGAACAAAAAATAAAACTCAAAAAAATGGGCACAGGAGATTTAGGTACTGAATATAAGCAAAAAAATCTTGTTAAATATTTTGACCAGCAAGTCAAAAAATATCTAGAGAATATTGCTATAACAAGTGTTGACATTAATATTACTTATAGAGCATTAGACGAACTATCTAATCAGATAGCGCATACGTTAAAACAAGAATATGCCATTGAGAAAGGTGATTTAGTGGCAGTATGTGCGGATAGAAATTATTTGACGTTAAGTAGCATCTGGGCAATATTAAAATTGGGTGCCGCGTATGTGCCAATTGATCCAAGCTATCCTGAAAAACGTATCGAATATATTTTAGACGATACAAAAGCTAAATTGCTCATCAGTGAAAGTACTTATGATGATAAGTTTTTTAATCTGAATGTAGAAACAAATTATTTGTTCATTGATGATAAAGATGAATTAAACGCAATAAAAAACCAGCCCATCAGTTCTTTCAAAACGGACGCTCTCGATGGCAATACCTTGGCCTATATTATTTATACTTCTGGTTCGACGGGAAATCCAAAGGGTGTGATGATTCAGCATAAAAACGTGGTGAATTACATCAATTGGCTAAAAAAATATACTGGAATGTCAGAAAAATCTGTGGTTGATTTTTCTTCTAGCTTATCATTTGATTTGACTGTTAGTACCAGTATTGCTCCATTATGTGTTGGTGCACGAGTGGTTTGTTGCGATAATGCAGTAAAAAAAGATCCAACTCAATATCATCAGTATCTGGTCGATAACAAAGTGACCATTGTGAAGTTAACGCCCAGTTATGTCAGTGCTTTATTGCCCATTATCTTGAATAGTAATCAGTTATCTAATTTGCATAATATTATTATTGGAGGAGAAGCAGCGAGGGCGCATGATATTAGTACATGGTTGAAGCAGTATCCGGATCATCGATTTCATAATGAATATGGTCCAACGGAGACAACGGTGGCTGTTTCTCAGTATGAGATCACAAAGGATAAAGTGAAAAATCTCAATACCTATGTTCCTATTGGCCAACCCGGATTTAACAGTGAGATTTATATCTTAGATAATCATCAAGAAGTGCTGCCTGAAGGAATGGTAGGGGAACTTTATATTGGTGGGGCGGGTGTTTCTCAAGGTTATTTAAATCTTGAAGAAACCACGAAAGAACGCTTTATTTTCAAATCAGATATTTCATCAAATTGTTTATATAAAACCGGTGATCTGGCTCGCTGGAATTCACAAGGAGAGCTAGTGTATTTGGGGCGCAAGGATAGCCAAGTAAAAATTCGAGGGTTTCGCATTGAATTAGGCGAGATTGAGAATGTGTTATTAAATTATTCTGGTATTCAGCAAGTGGCTGTTATGGCAACGAATAGAGCGGATGTCATGAATGAAGACAAATATCTTGTGGCTTATTATGTTTCTGATGAAATTTTGGATGAAGAAAAAATCATTAATTATCTTCAAGATCAGTTGCCTGAATTTATGGTACCTCAAGTATTGCGCCGTTTATCTGTATTGCCTTTAACGACTAATGGGAAATTAGATACAAAGGCCTTACCAGATGTTTCAGCCATGCTAAACAGTGAAATTGTACCTGGAAGAAATACACTCGATCAGCAAGTCCTCACAATGTGGGGAAGCTTGCTGGGTATTGAGATCACTAAAATTAGTATATTGGATAATTTTTTTAGATTAGGTGGAGATAGCATTATCGCTATTCAATTTGTTAGCCAGATGAGAAAGCATTTAGGTTTACAAGTAAGTGTAAAAGATATTTTTAAATACCCAACGATAAAACGTTTGGTGGATTATGTTTTATCCCATAATACAACCTCGATTAGAGCAGATAGCGAAATAGCTGTTTTGAGCGAAACTGAATATTTACAGCATTTGAATGCGGATTCGAGAATCGAAGGTGCCTATCTTGCTAATAATTTACAACAAGGTTTTATTTATCACGCGTTATCTCAGAAAGATGATGATTCTTATCGCGTTCAAATGCTTTGGGAATATCATAATTCATTGGATGTTATTAAATACCATCAAGCGTGGCAACAGGTGCAACAAGCATATCCTAGTTTGCGCCTTCGTTTTTCGTGGGAGCATGATTTAGTGCAAATTATTGATAAAACCAGCGAGCTTTTTTTTAAAATAATTGATGTGAGTCATGAAGAAAATATATCGAAACGCCAAGCTTTAGTAGATGAGTATGTTACTCAAGATCGACAATTAGCTTACGACCTTATGGAAGGAAAATTATTGCGTATTTATTTATTTAAATTGACGGAAGAGCATTATCAATTATTACTTAGCAATCATCATGCGATTTTAGATGGTTGGAGTATGCCGATATTAATGGATCGCTTTCATTCTGTTTATTTAAGTTTATTACGAGATGACGAGCTTTCTGTACATCCGGATGAGACTTATGCGCTGGCTCAGAAATATTTACAAACGTATAGCAATGAGCATCAAACCTTTTGGGCTAATTATGTTTCATCAGTTAAAACCAGTGTAGATTTAAGTGGTTTAGTGTTAACGGAGAAGCGACATATAGCATTAAATGAATATAAATATGTGGAAGATCCACAGACTTTACGATTAACCATTCATCCAAAGAACTATGCTAATTTAAAAGATTTTAGTCAGTCTTGTGGTATTACCATGAGCACAATAGCACAGTTGGCTTTACACAGGGTAATGAGTATTTACAGCAATAGTTCACAAACAGTGGTTGGAACGGTGGTATCAGGGCGAAGCTTGCCAATTGAAGATATTGATCAATCAGTGGGATTGTACATTAATACGCTGCCATTGATCGTTAGTCATGATGTTAATCAATCAATACAGGATGCATTATTCAAAATGCAAGAAGATATTAACGAAATGAATCATCGTAGCAATGTGAATTTATCTAAACTTCAAGGAGCTCCACACCGTTTATTTGATATTTTATTTGTGTATGAAAATTATCCAGTTTCATCGATTAAACATGCAGAAGCTGGTTTGCATGTCAATTTTATTACCTCAATTGAAAAAGTGGATTATCCGTTAACATTAGTTATCTCTGAAAATTACAATAACAGCTCTTTGGAGTTAGAGCTTTATTATGCTGGTGAGTTATTTAGTCAAGATAGAATTCAGGAGTTTTTCAAATTAATACGGCATTTTTTTGAAGAAATTCCCTCTCTTTTTAACTCCACTGTATCGGCATTAGGTATCAAACAAGACAATCTCATCGGAGAAAAAGATTCTACAGTGGTCATGCCAAATTTAAGAGGATCATTACCTAAAATTTTCGAAATGCAATCAATTAAATATGCTGAACGCATAGCATTGTACAGTGAAAATCGAGAAATAACGTACGGTGAATTAAACGCAAAATCCAATCAAATAGCGCATTATTTGCGGGATGTTTGCCAAATTCAATCGGAAGATTTAATCGGTTTATGTTTTGATCGAACAGAACAGAGTTTGGTCGCATTATTAGGAATTTTAAAAGCTGGGGCGGCTTACGTACCCATGGATCCTCACACACCGGATGAACGTTTGGCGTATATTATTTCCGACACGAAAATGAAACAAGTGCTGACTCAATCTGCGCATCAGTCGCGATTAGAAAATGTATTAACATCAACACAAGTATTGGCATTAGACCACCCTGAAATGCAAAAAATATTGTGTAAACAATCATCAGAAAATTTGCTTTTGGACATACCGTTTGATCAATTAGCGTACATTATTTATACCTCTGGAACGACTGGTAAACCTAAAGGTGTTATGCAAACGCATCAAAACGTTGTGCGATTGTTTTCGGCAACGGAGCATTGGTATGGGTTTACAGAGAAGGATGTATGGACCTTATTTCATTCGATAGTATTTGATTTTAGTGTGTGGGAAATATGGGGTGCCTTATTGCATGGTGGCAAATTAGTAATTCCAACATACGATGAAACGCGTGATTTGAATTTATTTTATGCACTGTGTTTAAAAACGGGAGTGACGGTATTAAATCAAACGCCAAGTGCTTTTTATCAATTCATGGAAGTAGTATTACAAGAAGAGAATACGCGAGTACATGAGGATTCGAGCACTGAATCGACGAACAAGTTCTCCGCAGAAGTAGAGTTTCGAAAGAAGTCTAATTTACGGTATGTGATCTTTGGTGGAGAAGCCTTAAACATCAGCCAACTTCGCCCGTGGTTTGAACGTTATGGTTTTAGACAGCCACACTTAATTAACATGTATGGCATCACAGAAACCACGGTACATGTGACGTATAAATTACTCACTGAATCTGATCTAAACGAGGGTGTTTCGAGCATTGGAGAAGTGATTCCGGATCAATATGCCTATGTATTAGACAGCCATTTAAATCCATTACCCATTGGGGCGATAGGGGAGTTATATGTCGGTGGAGCAGGATTAGCGCGCGGTTATTGGAATCGCCCTGAATTAACTGCAGAACGTTTTATTTCCAATCCATATCAGACTGTCGAAGAAAAGGCTTTAGATGTGAATGCGCGTTTATATAAGACAGGAGATTTGGTTAGTTGGCAATCGGAGAGGAATTTAGAATATCGGGGCCGCAATGACTCTCAGGTGAAAATTCGGGGATATCGGATTGAATTAGGCGAGATAGAAAGTGTTTTGTCACAACATGAACAGGTAAGGCAAGCCGTGGTTCTCGCGAAAGAACACCCAGCGGGTGGAAGCTATTTGGTGGCCTATTATGTGGCTGATCAAGCAATTTCTGCGGATGTTTTAAAAACGCGTTTAGAAGCCTTATTGCCGGATTATATGGTTCCTAATATTTATCTTCATTTGGCCACTTTTCCTTTAACTATTAATGGAAAGCTAGATCGGTCCGCATTGCCTGAACCAAGTTTTGTGCAACCTACTATTGTGGTATCCCCAAGAACAGAGCTTGAACAACAAGTGAGTGCTATTTGGGCTGAGTTATTAGGTGTTGCTCTCGATGTGTTCAGTATTCAGGACGATTTTTTTCGTTTAGGTGGCGACAGTATTGTAAGCATCCAATTGGTGAGCCGTTTGCGCCAACGTTTGGGCTTGAGTATAAATGTGAAGGATATTTTTGCGCATAAGACTGTCGAGCGATTGTATGATGCGGTGATTAGCAAATTAATAACCGCGAAGGAAATTACAACAAAAACAGAATCAGGCATTTTATTGGGCCCAGTGAATTTATTACCGATTCAAGAATGGTTTTTTGAGAATGATGTTGTGGATGCACATCATTGGAATCAGGCCTTTATGATTACAGTTCCTTTGTTAGATAAAAATAAACTTGAAAATTGCCTAAAGAAATTAGTAGAACATCATGATGCGTTGAGGCTTCGCTATGTAAAAAAAGGAAATAAAATTCAGCAAAGTTATGTTAAAGATATTCAAGTGCCGGAAATATCTTCTCAAGACATTTCATTCATTTCAGAGTCTGCATTACAAGGAATATTAACAGAATGGCAAAGTAATTTTGATTTGCAGCATGGACCGCTATTTCATGTGGGATATTTAACCGGATATGCTGATGGCAGTGCGCGATTACATTTTGCGTTTCATCATTTAATCATGGATTCTGTCAGCTGGCGTATTATCATTGAGGATTTACGTTGTCTTTATGAAGGCGGAGTATTAGCGCCAAAAAGCAGCAGTTACCGCCAATGGTCGGAAGCTGTGCAAGCTTATGCAGAAAATCATGAGACCGAAAAAAAATACTGGAATGATATCTCGTTTCGCCATTGCGAGAAGTTAAGCAGTGGGCCAGGCGCCAGTAGTCATTTCACATTAAACATTACGCAAACAGAAAACTTACTTTCTGGTATCAATCATGTATATCAAACGCAGATTAATGATGTGCTGTTGAGTGCGTTGAGTTTGGCATTATTTCAACTGACAGGAGAATGCGATCATTCTATTTTATTAGAGGGGCATGGTCGAGAAGAAATTAATGA
>JAJZTL010000072.1 GCA_021848965.1 Pseudomonadota bacterium | reverse complement strand
GATAAAAACTGTGCATTTTCGGGCGGGCACAAGACCCGCCCCTACAAAAACCACCTACAAACCTTGATTTTATTGGAATTTATACGCGTTCACCCTGAAATGGTAGTTCTTTTGTCATATCACATTGGACAATTTCATGAGAGCCTGTCTTAAGTTGTGTTAATTTTTCATCAGCCTTTTTGAGCATGCCTGCACTAAAATCTGCACATACAATTTTTTTGACTTTTTCTTTTATCGGACAGGCATAATTTCCTGTGCCACATCCCGCATCGAGAACAATAAGATCATTTAAAGGCTTTGAAGCAGCAGCAAGAAATCCTAGAATAATTTCATAGCCCACTGCTTTTCTTGTTTTATCATAGGTTAAACTGATTTTATCGTAATTTTCATATTGACTCACTTTGCATCCTCCGGATAATTAATTATTGAATATAAAGGTAAAGGCGAAAAACCGAGTTTTTCTTTCATTTTTTTATTGGTTCGACCAATTTCAACAATAGAAATATTATTTTTTAAGGCGAACTTAAAACCTGTGAAAATACCTACAATGTAAGGACTAAAAGGAATATTCTCATATTGCATACCACAAGCCCACAAGTGCAATTTTTTTTCTTCGAGTAAGGCGACAACGACACCCACACGCTTTCCTTGAACATAAATTGAAATTAATCGAATTAAATCTCCGCAAGTTTCAATAAATTGTAAGAAAGCGTCTTTGGGATAATAATGCCCGGTTCCATATTTGCTTGTCGTTTCATAACATAGTTCAACCACTTCATCGAGTTGATGAAAAGGCGCTCGTTCAACCACAGCTACTGCATCACTTTGCTCAAATCGCTGCATTTCTGTTCGATAGGCCTGCCTGCCTTTTCGAGTTAATCGGCTTAAAAAATCTTCTAAACTATTAAATTGAGAAAAATCTACAAAAAATCGCTCCCACATAAAATTCACTTGATAATCTATTTTCTCAGCCGCTTGCATTAATTGTTTATCAATAACATTCAACAAACCGTAATATTTTATGCCTTCTTGTACCGCCAATTTTTTTAAGTGTTCTAACATAAAACTATACAACTCAGGATTTTCTACCAATATTACGCTTTCGTAACAATGCATAATATGACTAAAAGCGGCGGAATGCTGAGACTGAAATTGAATAGACGTTGTTGCCTCGAGAACACCAAAAGGATCCGGAGATGCTTGTTGATAAAAACAAGCAAATGCTAGCAACTCTTCTTTCTCATAAGCTGCAAAATAATAAATCTTTTCCACAGGCAAAAGTGGTGATTTTTCTGCTGCTCGTAAAAAACGAATATCATAAAAAATAGAAGCACCACATTTATTTTTTAAAGCGGTATATTGTTGTTCGTCTATATCATCAATTGTATTAAATGTAATTATGTTCATTTTTAATCCATTGAGAAATTGCACTTAATGCCTGTCTAATTTCGTCTTCAGACACCCAACCCATATGCCCAACCCGAAGAACATAGTCTGTCCACTCGCTTAATCCTGTTGTTACCAACAAGCCGCATTGCTCTTCTAAATATTTTTGGGCTTTCAATGCAGAAATATTTTCAGGTAATCGAATGGCCGTAATACCAGGCGCGCGAAAATTTTCTTCTGCAAAAAGTTCCAAACCTAAATTTGAAATACCTTGTTGGCAAAGCGTTGATAGATGTTTATGCCTGTCAAACACTTCTGAAAATCCTTCTTTTTCCATGCGCGCCAGTGCTGCATCAACGCCCAAAACACCTAAAATATTAGGCGTCGTCGGTGTCTGATTTTTTGTGCCGGCTTCTAGGGTTTGAGAAAAATCGAAATAAAAAGAACCTAAAGCATCTTGTTGTTTTGATTGTTGAATGGCTCGAGGACTGCCACAAATAATGGCTAATCCTGGTGGAGCCATTAATCCTTTTTGTGGAACAGTAACTAAGACATCCACATTCCAGACATCCATATAACAAGGTGTTGTGCCAACGCTGCTAATGGCATCTACTAAAATCAACGCGTCGGAATTTTCTTTAATAACTTTCGTTAATGCTGATAAGTCATTTAAGACACCCGTTGAACTTTCTGAGTGGGTTAATAAAATTACGTCAAATGTATTCTTTTTTAAAATTTCTCTCACTCGTTCTGGATAAATAGCACATCCCGGTGAAAAGTTTTCTTTGACCACAGAATGAGGTGAATGTTTTTGCGCAATTCTGGCCCATAAATTGCCATAATAACCATTACTGAGCGAAAGCACTTTACTGTTTTTAGTTAACGTATTCAGAAGAGTCGCTTCCAATCCACCTGTGCCTGATGTTGTAAAAAACATGGGAATATTCTTAGTATTCAACAGTTTTTGCATACGTTCCGTTGCACGTTGCAATGTTTCTTTAAATTGTACACTACGGTGACTGATAATCGGTTGATTGAGCACTTGGTATACTTCAGGTGGGAAATCTGTGGGTCCCGTTGTTCGGTTATTAAATTTTTTCATGATTGTTTTCAGATATATTTTTTATTGCTTGAATAAGATTATTAATATCATTGGCATCAATTTCCCCCATACAGCCAATACGGAATTTTGCCTGTCTATTTTCATTAGAAACCGAAGCACTCGGATATAAAACCAATTGCTGTGCTAACAATAATTCATACATTTCTTTAAAAGCGCATTGAATCTTGTCACCTAAAAAAAATGTCGTAATCATGGGTGCTCTGTATTCTTCTGAGGACACCACGGGACAAATACCCAATGGAGCCAATCCTGCTATCAATTGCGAATTAAGACAGGCATATTTTTTAAACCGTGCATCCACTCCCCCCATTTGTTGAAACTCGAATAAAGCCTGATGAAATGCCGATAAAACGTGGGTAGGTGGAGTAAAACGCCACTCGCCGTTGGATTCAAAATTTTTCCATTGGGCATATAAATCTAAACTTAAGGAACGCGCTTTTTGTGAACACAGGGTTTCTTTTCTCGCCACCACAAATCCGATTCCAGGTACACCATGCAGGCATTTATTGGAGGATGCAGCAACTGCGCAAAGAGACGGTTCATTATAATTCAGAGGAATAGCGCCAAAAGCACTCATTGCATCAACGAGGACAGCGCAATGATATTTTGAGGCTAATGCTGTTAATTCATCTATATCATTAAGAATACCTATGCCTGTCTCAAATTGCACCGCAAGTATATGAGTAAATGGGTTTGATGCCTGTCTTAGTTCAGTTTCAACCTCATTGAGATCCATGGACATTAGCTCATTTTGACGTAATACTGTATTTGAAATACCGTAAATATCACATATTTGAAGCATTCGCTCACCATATACCCCATTAGAAATAATTAATACATGGGCATTGGAAGGAATAAGCGATGAAATCATTGCCTCTACAGCAAAAGTCCCACTTCCTTGTAATAAAATACTACTGAAACTTGAACCACATTGAGCAATATCCTCCAAATTTTCCCGAATACTTTTGGTTAACTCAACTAAGGTTTTTGTTCGACTGCCAATATCATTTAACATCGCTTCTTTTACGGTAGATGAAGTATTTAAAGGACCTGGCGTGAATAGGATACTAGACTTCATTCGCCACTCCTTGATGTTTTGTGGGTGTCGCAATATGAAATATGGGGTTATCAAATTGTTCTCTTTTTAAGTCATAATATTTTTGATACCAATGACCTTCGGATAAGGCATTAAAAGTGAAGAAAAAATTTCTTCTATGACGCTGAGAATGATTCTTTTGTGAACGATACCATGTCCCAATGCATTGGCATACCCCATTGAACCGACACAATATAAATGATTAGCACTGTCTTTTAAGGTAAACAATTCTCGTCCGGTTTTTCCTGTTGTCGCAATGATGGGCGAGTCTTCTGGAATCAAATGAAGAAGCTTGGTAAGAACTTCTTCGCGGGTGGGATGGAAATCCTGCCTGCGCCCCCCTTTGTCAAAGGGAGGTAGGGGGGATTTACTTAATTCAATACACTCTTTTCTCACCAACAAGGCATAAGGTTTGCGCTCTTTACTCATGTAATTCCATGCCTGTCTTAAAACATTTTCCATATCTTCTTGTGTTTCCGGAAGAACAGACCATGGAATTTGCATCAAATCTAATAATTGAGGGGTGATTTTTCCCATTAATTGATGTTGTGGTTCGTCGACTTCATCAGGATGTCCTCGCCAAGTAATTAATAAAAGTACGGGTATATGAAAAGGCTCATTCAGAGATGTGAGTGGATTGACCATATTACCCAAACCTGAGTTTTGACACATCACCGCTCCCATTTTTCCAGATAGCCAAGCTCCTGAAGCCATTGCGAGCGCTTCTCCTTCACTTGTTGCCGACACATAACGTGCTGTATCTTGATTGATGATTGTATTAATTAAGGGTGTTAAATAAGAGCACGGAACACCGCTAAAAAACTCTATTCCATAGGACGTCAATGTATGAAGAAAATCTTTAGCCTCAAGCATATTTTTTCTCCGCTTCCTGCACTTCGAATTCATTGGTTAATGAAAAAACATCATGCAGAGAGGCAATATCTTTTTCAATAGAAGCCACCGATTTTTCAGCCCAAATTGTTTTCGTCACTTTTCGCATGGCAGCAATGGAAGCTCGTAAACTGTGATTGGCCCAAATAATATTATTAATACCTGCTTCAATAAAATCAGATGTGGATGTCTGATAATATTGAGTAGGCACAATAATAACGGGACAGCGCTTATTCCAAATTTTTCCAAACTCAATCACTTCGTCGCCTGTTTTTTTCTTTGAGTGAATCAAAATAGCATCCGCTCCGGCTTCATAAAAGCTTTCGGCACGCTCCAATGCTTCATCCATACTTTTGCCTGAGATCAAGGCTTCTGTTCTGGCAACTACACAAAAATTCACATCCAATTGACTGTCTTTTGCTGCTTTAATTTTTCCACAAAACTCAGGAATTGTGGCTAATGTTTGTTCCTCACCGAGAAAAGAATTTAACTTAGGGAAAAGCTTGTCTTCCAAACAAATTCCTGCAATGCCTTTTTGCGATAGTTTTTTCACTAAGCGACGCACATTATTAAAATTACCAAATCCTGTATCTCCATCAATTAAGATAGGCAGATGGGTGTGATCCGCCATAAACTCCACGAGTTCAACCACTTGAGTCCAAGAAATTTCATTTCTATCAGACACCCCCATAGAGGCAGAAATAGATAATCCAGAGGCCCATAACGCTTCAAACCCAGCCTCCTCAGCAATCTTTGCGCTTAAGGCATTATGGGCTTCCATAAAAAAAGTTGCTTCCGGACGATGGATTAATTCACTTAATTTCTTGGCTTTGTTCATAATATTCTCTTCGTACATTTACGATGCGTGGTTTAATAAAAAATTGATAACATATAAGGATAATTAACATCAAAATACTGTTCGTAAAAAATACGGACATTGCACTTTTACTCATAAAGCTCATCACAAAGCCTGTTGCTGCTGTAATTAACACATTCGTAAAGTTCATCATGGCTGAAGCACTTCCGGCTTGTTCTCGAAAAAACGAAATCCCCATTCCCATGCCTGTGGGATATAAAACTCCCGAAATAAAAAAGAGACTAGCTGTTGAAATGAAAATCAGGTAAATGTTTTGTGCATAAAAATAAGATAATAGAAGTGTGATTAATGTAATACTGAACCCTATCCACGCAGCTGTTTGCAATACGCGATAAGAATCCCACTTTTTCAGACAATACCGACAAAAAAACGTACTGGCCAAAAAAGTACAGCCCAGTAAAAGTGCCATTCGACCAAAATACACAACTGAATGTTTAAGAACCACTTGAACTAAAAAAGGACCTAAAATATTAAAAACAATAAAGACAGAATAAGCAGCACCCATCAAAATAATAATTCCAATAAATGTCCAATTTTTGCTCAGAAGCTTAAAGTTGTTTTTTATTAATTGTCCATTCAGTGGCTTAAACTCGGAAATTGTTTCTGGGATAAAAACATAAATGAGAAAAAAACAGATAACACCGTATAAAATAAAGAAATAAAAACATGCTTCCCAACTCAGGTAGTATTGTAAATATCCACCGATCATAGGCCCAATCACGGGACCAATACCCCACATAGTTGCTAACCACGTTAATGTATGTTTTAGTCTTTCTTGTGGCACCACATCAGAAAAAATTGCCCGAAACAATGTGGCATATGCGCCCATTGCCAATCCCTGGAGAAATCTAGCCAACAATACCATTTCATAAACAGCATAAGCTACAGGTAATAAACTGGCTAAAATAAAAAGCGCAGAACCTATTAATAATAATTTTTTTCTTCCGAGTGCATCAGACAAAAATCCCGTGATTAGATTGCCTAATGCATAAGCAAGTAAATAAATAGAAATGAGATTTTTGGTATACGCTGTAGAAACATTTAACTCTCGACTGATTGTGGGTAAAGAAGGAGCAATCAAATCCACTCCCATGCCAATCAGAGGGCACATGATAAGAATAAGCAAGACGATAGATGTATTTTTTATTGACATTTTATGTTATAATTGTATTTTTATATTTAAATAATTCGCAAAAGTTGAATTAAATAATACAACTTTTGCGTGGTAACTGTCAAGTTTTTTATTTCAACTTCAATATGACGCTATCTAATAAACACATCACGCCTAAAAGTATTTCAGATTTTCTTCTGTTTTTAGGGATGCTATTCGTTGTTGTGAATGTCTCCGCGGACATTTTGGCCTATAAAATGATTGGTATGGGTCCGTTTCTGATGTCTGTCGGCGTATTTATAGTGCCGTTCTCTTATGCTATCACCGATGTAACAACAGAAGTCTATGGCTATAAAGTTTCAAAACGTGTCATATGGCTTGGACTGCTGGCTGAGTTTTTATTTGATTTAATTTGTTATTTAGGAAGTCTAACTAAATCGCCGCAAGTACTGAATAATGACATGATATTCACACAAACGTTACAACCTTTGCTTCATGTCTATATGGCTGTATTTATTGCCAATGTTGCCAGCTATTTTCTTAATATTTACTGTATTTCCAAGTGGAAAATATTAACTCAAGGAAAATATTTCTGGCTCAGAAGCATTGGTTCCAGCGGTATTGCAGAATTAGTCTTTACGGTTATTTGTGATGGCATTGTGTTTTATGGCACGCTACCCAACGGTAGTGTCATTCATACTATTTTTTCTACTTTTTCTATCAAAATGGCCTGTGCCATTTTACTGTCTTTTCCTCTCAGTCTTTTAGCCAATATATTAAAACGTATGGAACATACTGATACTTACGATTATCACGTTAATTTTAATCCTTTTAAACCATGATTTTTGAGCACTCTTCTTATAAGAAATTTCAACAGTCTAAAAATAAGATTATTATTGATTGTGGACACACACCCATTAACATGAAAGATGAAAAAATCATCTTGGGAAAAAATGGCCGCGGTCCTTCTGACAACGAAATACATACGGTTAAATTAGCGCTGGAAATAAGCCAGGACCTACATAATCTAGGCAAATCTATCACTTTAAATTTTTGTTTTTCTGATGTGGGATTTAATCTTAATCCAGACATACGGCAAAAAATCAAATCGCAAATACAAACACAACAGTATATTATCGAAGAATATCAACACCTCATTGAAGCAACATCAACACCGCTGCAAGTTCAATATAATTTTCAATCATCCAATAGTAATATTGCTACTAATATTTTAAAAAAGCTTAAAAAGCAGCTCAAAAAATTTCCCTTAAAAGAGTTTTTACTGCGAGATAATTCTACCTTTGGCGTTTTAAGTCCTTTGTTATTATTGACTGATTCTCATTCCCTTCTTGAATCACATATTCCTGTTCATGAAACAGACATAATTCGAGATCCATTGTTGCATTTAAAACGTTCTCCTTTTATTAGTTTGTATGACAAGTTAGATGGAATATTATGTCCAGGCACTTATATGGGAAATTTATATTCATTACCCAAAGATCATGATGTGATTGCCATATATTCGCGTGCCGATGATAAAAATATTGGCGAAAAAGTATTAGGCGGGTATATCTCCCTCTTTCATATTGCCGAATCATCTCCAAATTTTCTTTCCATTATGGAACACGCCAACTTAGCAAAAAAAGAAATAAATTTTCTCTCGTCATCAGATTTTTATTTTTCAGAATCTTCTTTTACAGAAAAATATTCTGCCTTTTTAAACGAACACACTAATATTGAGATATATTCATGATTTACTTTGATCATGCCGCATCAACGCCCGTTGATAACGAAATTATTAATCTCATGGTACACACCATGCAATTTCATTTCGCTAATCCATCTAGCAGTCATGTTCTGGGTAAAGCCGCAAGTAACTTTATTGAAAAATCACGGGCAAATATTGCTGCACTCTTTCAATATCCTACTGAAACCATCCACTTTTGCCATAGTGCAACGATTGCTGCAAATATCCTTTTGCAAGGGTATTGTGGCTCACTGACACGCTCAAATAGTCCTCACAATGAAATTATTATCTCTGAAATAGAACATCTTGCGGTTGCCAAAACATGTGAATTTCTTAAAACAAAAGGTTTTAAAATACACTTCGCCAAAGTAGATTCCAATGGACAAGTTGATCTTGCGCATTTTAAAAGCCTTCTAAATGACCATACAGCCATTGTTTCTATTATGGCGGTAAACAATGAAATAGGCGCAATTCAAGATATTGCATCTATTGGAACTATCATTAAACAATTTAATCCAGATATTTTTTTCGTTTGTGATTTTGTACAAGGCATAGGAAAAATTCCCGCATCAGAATTAACTTCAGTGGATGCATGGTTCATCGCAGGCCATAAAATTGGAACGCCTGTTGGTATTGCCTGTTTTTACTTGAATCCCCAATTCAGATTAACACCTATTTTATTTGGTGGCGGTCAAGAAAGTGGATTGTTTCCAGGAACCAGCGATCCCGTAATGCCTGAGATATTAAACCTTTGTATACAAAAAATGATGCGTGCTTCAAAAGATCACATGCAACATTTTCAACATTTACGTCAGTATTTTCTTGAGCAATTAAAAAACCATCAGATTGAATTTATACTCACCATTCCTGAATTTTTTTCTGTTCCTAATATTATTTCTATTAGTTTTCATGGAATAAAAAGTAATCATTTGGCCTCCCAATTAGAGCAAGAAAACATTTTTGTTTCAACTCGTTCTGCCTGCTCAAGTTTTTGTTCGGATGATTCTCATGTGGTGAAAGCGATTCAATTGAAACGTTCACTTAAGCTTTCTCCTATTAGAATTTCTTTTTCTCATCACAATACAGTGAGTGAAATTGATCGTATGATTCAACAACTTTGCAAGGTACTTAAACATGCCGAAGAAGTCTACTGAATATTTTCTTACAACAGGCCAACAAGATGCCGACAGACTCACAATTATTAACCAGCTTTATAATCCTGGCACATTAGACTTTATTCAACAATCAGGACTTACCACGGGTATGACTGTCTTAGAAATTGGATGCGGCACAGGACATATGGCCGTAGAACTCGCAAAGCGCGTTGGCCCTTCCGGGAAAGTTATTGCCTCAGATATTTGTCCAAAGCAATTAGTCATTGCTCAAAAGACAGCGACGGAAGCACAATGTACAAATATTGAGTTTATACAGCTCGATATTAATCAACCCATGAAGATTGATCCCGTTGATATGATTTATGGTCGATGGGTCATTGAATTTGCACAAAATACAGCCTTTACAGTCAATGAATTATGTCGACATTTAAAGCCTGAAGGTATTTTCGTTTATGAGGGCGTGGATGTGAGCGACACAGAATACTTCTGTTATCCCCCTCACCCCACAGTCAATCACTGGTTTCAACTTATTTTACGTAATTGGATATCGAATCACATGGATTTGTCTTTTGTGAAGAATTTCTATTACGACATGAAAAGAAAAAATATTTCTAATTTACAGATTACGGCTAATCAGATTATCTTGACGACTCCACGAGAAAAATCTATTCTTCGCCAAGGTTTAACGAGTGTCAAAGATACTTATTTTAGAAAAAATTTTATTACGCCTATCGAGTATGAACAAATGATTGAAGATTTTAAAGGCATTGAAAATTCGCCTGCTATTATTGGTTATGTGCGTAATATTCTCGTCTCTGCTCGTTGTGCTCAATATCAATATTCCAGTCTATGATCCGATATCCCCGTAATCTCACGCTATTATTTCTCTCTCAAGCGATTTTTGTCTCTGTTATTATTATCTCTTTTACATTTGCAGGACTTGTCGGAGCTCTTTTAGCGTCAGATCCTAAAAATGCGACATTGCCGATTGCTGCCTTTAGTTTAACAACACTCACCTGTATATTTCCTGCGTCGATGCTTATGAAAAGAATTGGGCGCAAAAAAGGTTTTCTCTGCGGAACCTTATTCGGCATGTTATCTGGTACTATGGCGGTTATAGCTATTTATATGAATTCTTTTTTGCTTTTCTGCTTATCTAATATGCTTTTGGGAGTTTATCAAGCCTTTGCCCAATATTATCGATTTGCGGCAATCGAGTTTTCAAAAAATTATCACTCGATTGAGACAGCGGTTTCTATTGTTCTCAGTGGCGGTGTGCTAGGAACACTCATAGGTCCAACGTTGGGTTCATTCCTCAACCAGTGGTACGCTTTATATCATTATGCCGAAGTCTATATCGCTACTACATTGCTCAGTATTCTGGGTATTGCCATTTGTGCATTTATTCAACAACCACCGAAAGAACTCTTTTCTGCCCCCGCTCTCAAAATAAAACATTCTTTACGTCATCTACTACAACATAAAAAATATCACCTTGCCTTAATTAATGTATGTGTGGCGTATTTCCTCATGGTACTTTTAATGACAGGCACCCCATTATCAATGCACAAAAGTGGTTTTGATATCATGCATATTAATTTTGTCATCCAATGGCATTTACTCGGTATGTATTTACCCTCTTTTTTCATGGGAAAAATTTTACAGCGCTATGGCCTAAAAAAGGGATACTGCTTTGCAATTATCTTATTTTTATTCAGTTTATTTTTTGTGTGGTATCAATCTTCTTTCTTTGGCTTCTCCAGCGCGTTAATTATGGTTGGAATTGCGTGGAATGTGATGTATATGAGCGGTTCAATTATTGTGGGAATGATAGATGATCGCAATAAACCTGTCGCGCAGGCTACCAATGAAACTTGTATTTTCTTGACTTACTCTATTGCAGCCTATTTAGCTGGAACATTAGTCAACAGCATTGGCTGGAGCAATATTAGTCTTTTTTGTATACCTTTTTTGCTGATATCGATAGTTAGCCTTTATTGCTATCATGCTTCGTTGGATAACGAGCTCTAAAATAATATTGTTATTACCAGAGTTATTAATTCTTTTACAGCTTTTTGTATGGATTTTTTTAAGAACATGCTTAAAAGTGGAAAATGCAAAACGATGCTGATAAATTATTTTTCATAGTTAACTGAGGGAAATAACTCTATTCTCACTAATAATGCTATATAGAGTGCGTATTCCTGTGAAATCGAACACTGATTCCTGTTTTTACCCGAACACCAATTCCTGTTCTGCCCGAACACTGATTCCTGTTTTAGTCGAACACTTAGCCAGCGGTTGGCATTATTGCTGAATCTC
>JAJZTL010000071.1 GCA_021848965.1 Pseudomonadota bacterium | reverse complement strand
ATCGCTTCATCATTAATTTCTATATTCATCATCTTTTCCAATAGCTTAATAAAAAGCTATTTGATCATAGTTGAATACATTTCTCAATAGATGAGATGTGTAGAAGATTCAGATTATTTAAGGGGGGCCATTCGCCATAATGAGTTGCTTGTGTACCTATGTGAGTAGCGTATCTTATGAGACCGATGTCTAAGCCAAGCAGTTTGAATTTTCTATCATTTTTTGTTGCGCCAAAGGGCAAACCCGATCCAGCAGTATGATAGACTCGATATAATAACCCAGCATCAATTAAGGCTTGCAGTGCAGGCTTTAAATCTCTTGACTGAAGATCGGTACTAATTTTTGTATATTTAAATTTTTCACCGATGATATAGGGAGATTTTTGATAAATTTGAGCAATATATTCGGGTTTTATGCGTTGATGATACTTACCAAAGTCACGTTTATAAAATTCGTAAATAGCGGCTTGTGATCGTTGGGAATGAAAGAAACTACGTTGATCCAAATAATTTTTTACAATAGCGGGCATGCCTCCTATTTCAAAATAAATTTTGAGCTTCTCAATGAGCATTTGATGTATCAATGGATCAATGGGCTTTTCTAAAGTTGCTTCCTTTATCATGGTTAATAAAGAAGCGTCTTCCGCTGATAAATATTCAGAAAAAGAAAGAGGTTTTAAATAGAGTGACTCCACTCGACCAACTGGCATTCTGAAATCAGCATCTTTTAAAGTAAATTCAAGCAAAGAGCCTGCTGCAATAACGTGTAAAGCAGGATATTTTTCTTTAAAATATCTCAAGGAAAGAATAGCTCGCGGGCATTCTTGAATCTCATCGATAAAAAGTAAGGTTTTTTCAGGACGAACAGGAGTACCAAAATAGCGTGCAAAAAAATCTGTAATAACTTTGGGATCAAGAGAAGTTTCAAATACTTGTCGTAATTCAGGCTTTTCTTCCAAATTGATAGTTACCACATTATCAAACGCTTGCTGGCCAAAATTTTCAACAATATAGCTTTTGCCAACTTGCCGAGCTCCGCGGAGCAACAATGGCATGTGATCTGTTCGATTTTTCCAGTCAGTTAAATCTGCTTCAATATCTCGTTTCACGCAAATAACCTTTCATTTTAAGCAAAAAAATTATAAAAAGAAAGGTGTTGGCGTGATTTAGTGTGGAAAATCAAGGAGTGAGTGATGTTCTCCAGAATCATTTACTGCTGCATTTCGCGGTGTCTCATGTCCTTCTAGTTGGAATATACTTCCGGCAGATATGGAACTGGAAGAAGATCTTGTTCTTGTTATGCCATAATTTTCGCTAGTAGAAGAGTCTAATGATGCTGTACTGCTACCTCCTGATGACAGTAGCGGCCTTTCTTCTTCTCCATCGTGAGAGTAGTCTTCCTCTGTTGTCTCTGTTGTTGCTCCTCCAGGAGAGGGTGTTCTTTGGCCATCATGAATTGCGCCTTTCTCTAGTATACCTGAATTAGAATGAGCCTCTCCTTGCGCCACCCTTTGTTCAAGTCTATGTAGAAGAGGATTCATGGTTGTGCCCTGTTGTAGAGGCTGTCCATGGGATGACGTTGTACTTGTGATGACTGCGGTGCTGGAGAGTCTTTTTGTTGTATCATCATGTGAGGATTCTCGAGCAACTATTCCACTATCTTCGACATCCCCGACTGTACTCTCGAGAAATATATCTGAGTCACTTCTTTTTCGTGGGGAGTTTGTTCTTGCCTCTGCTCTTAATAACGGTTCAGTTTCGCCTTCAGTGGCAATTTCTTTGGGAGCCGAAGTCACAATAAAACTGTATAGATACGAGAACACAGAGAAGGGAGGCTTTGGATTTAAAATGGAGGTGCTATCATATCTTGGATCATTTATGCTATGTAATTTTATAGGTAATTGAAAACTTTGAGCTTCACCTAATTTGCTTTTATATTCCCGTTTATTACTCATTCCAAAGAGGCTTTCCCACAAACTAGGAGCATACCATTTTTTTACTTTTGCAGAGTTGGCATTAAACCATGTTGATAAAGCATCTGCGGATGCACTTCTCGCTGGATGCGAGTAAAAATTAATGCAATCCTGATAGGAAGCATTGGCTTGAGGTAACTCAATGCTATCGGGTAACCCACTTCGATTCCATAACCAATGGCGTTTGTTGGAGGGATTATTTACGTAATCTTTATAAATATATGCGATGGAAGCACAATAACGAGCACGATCTTGATTCCATTGAAAGATCTTTTGAGCCGATTCTTGATTTTTGGGGGCAGCATAAAAATCAATCAACTGTTGCTCTTCCCCTTGAGTGGTGTAACCACTGGCCGATGTTACTGTTAGCATGTACTGTAAAAATTCTGGACTTTTCGACGCGTCTACCCTTGGCATCTGGGCTATATCAAAGCCTTCTCTTTTTACTTTTCCATCGAGAGCGCGAACAACATAGTCCCCATTCTCTGACACATAAATCACCTTATCTTTAATTTTGCTCTCTGACATGGTATGTGGATTTGATATGATTTCGACTCTATAATCTTTGGATGATCGGACCAACTTGCTCGGAAAAGCAATATGATTGTTTTGGAATATTTGACGTGTTTGCGGGTTACTCAGTTGAATATAAGCAATACATCCTGCTTTGCTAGGCATGACATAATCTTTGTATTTTAGGCCTCTGTCCAGAAAGAGAGCTTCTGCGTTTCCACCTTTTGTTGCTTTAAATTTTTTAGGGTCTTTGTATATTTCGTGCAAAGATTCTTTAAATCGGCGAGGTTCTGATGATATAGTCCCTTCGGCTAATGACTTATCAGTTCTCTCTATGAGTGTTTTTGCTTCACTTGGTCGATCCTTACTGAATGTATTTGCTCTTGCTACTGTTGCTGCGGCGCCTTCAATCTGTGCGTCTAAAGATGGACCTATGATCTCTGACATTACTCTATAGGCAGCTATTCTACCTAGTTTGGTTTCTTCGTCTATATCGGATGCAAACTGATAATTGAATAAAGGTTGTAAAAATATTACAAAACACAATTGTTTTTTCAATATTTCTCTTGCAGTATTTACTGAGAAATCTGGAAATAATCGTGTTAATACCTCTTCATCACACGTATCGACTAAGGTTAGTACGTTAGCAAATTTTTTCGCGAGAAACACCGTCATGCGTTTTGCAATGTGCGCTTCTGCTTCTTCCATATTACCTGTTTCTTTAAGTACAGGCATGAATTCATCAAGAATTTGGACTGCTTCGTAGGGAAACAATGCTTCTTGTAGCGAGTCTAGTCCATTTAAAAGACGGGTGAAATCTACGATGTAGTTTTGCTTCAAATATTCTGTTGTTAAACGAGTTTGAGCGTCAGTTGTAGAGAACTCTATCCAACGTTCTTCTTTTTCTTGTAGTAATTGAACATCGCTCTGATAATACTTATGAATAGCTAGGCGATTTTTTTTAAACCCGTTAACTAAGTTATTAGCTGAGGCAGAATTTTCTGGATTATTAAAAAATGTTTTACACTCTTCATAGGAGGAGAAAGCTGGAGGGAGTTTTACGCCTTGAGGAGGATAAGCTTGTAAATACTTGTAGAAAGTGTAGGCAATAGCTGCAGCACCCGCGTTTTTATCGCGTTGTTCAAAATATCTGTGGATAATTCTGTGTTGTATATCGCCATTGTCTGACGCAGTATATAAAACGAGACTTAAGTTTTCGTCGCTTAGCCGTTCTTTCCGAGATATTCGATGTTTAATAGATTCATATTGGGGGCCATTTAATGCAACTTCTTTGCCATCAATACCAGGTGTTCGGTAAAAAAGTTGATTATTTTCCAGGTAAACATATAGCCTTTGAGCATCAGGGCGGCCAAGTATAACGTAGTCACTATAAGCTGCATTTGAAGGAATGCCCTTGTTTTGTTTGATTTCATCTAATATCAATTGCTGGTCTGCATCATTAAGATATGAACCTGGAGTGCTTATTTTCCTTTTTATTTCATTATATTTTGGATCATCTAGTGGAACTTTTTTGCCATTAAATGTTTCGTAATATAAGCCATCGTTTTCTAGATATAAATGCGATTTTTTTCCTAAAACAGGACGATATTGAATCGTACTATTGTTAATCCAGTTCTCTAAATTTTCTATATCTTGGAAGCTATCTTGAGAGTTGTAGAATTGGGAAAATTCTTCGTATGAACTGCCTTTTGAAGGAAGCCTAACTTCTGGGTTTGTAGAAGTTACATGAGTATACAAGTATTCAGAATACTGCTGATATTGTTTAAAAAGACCTTGTGCTTTAAGCTTATAATACTCATCAATTTTTTCTTGATTTTTCTTAATCCATTTTGATAAAGCGGTGGCGACATCTGCATTTGTTTCGTAAAAATTATTGCATTCTGCTTTCGATGTCCCAGGCGCGGGAAGTTCAATAGCCGCAAGTTCCGGATCTACAGGAACTTGGCGTTTTTTCGAATGCAGATAACCGGCGTATTTGTAGTAAGTCTCAGAAGCTGTTAGTAGCATAATTCTATAGTTTCCATCTAGTCTATGGCTAAATTTTAGCATGGTTGGTTAAAACTTGTCAAAAATAAGAGGCACTTTTGGCAGATTAGTGTAGCGTAAGATGCAAAATAAGCAATTTAAAGAGGCATTTGATAGCGAATATAAAAAACTTCTTTTAGTAGATTTGCGTTTGTTCTGGTTAAGTAGTACGATTTATGTATGAAAGAAACAAAAAAATTACGTGAGTTTATTGCTTTTTCCGGCCAAGAGTTTCTTGTTGAATGGTATTTTGATTCGAAAGGTGATAGTGAGTCGCTAGAATATTTTGAGTCTCTCGATGAAGATGAACAAGTTAAACTATTAACGTTGTTTAAATTAATAGGCAATACAGGTGCCATAAAAAACAAGACTAAATTTCGAAGTGAAGGCGATAAAATTTACGCATTTAAACCAAAACCTCATCGATTTTTATGTTTTTTCTTTTCTGGCAAAAAAATTATTGTTACTAATGCTTTTCATAAAAAAACAGATAAATTACCGCCACAAGAAAAAGACAGAGCCTTGAAATACAAAGAGGACTATGAATTGAGAGTAAAAGAGGAGAGCTATTATGAATAAACCATTATCAACATATGAAAGAAAGATGCAAAATAAGCAATTTAAAGAGGCATTTGATAGCGAATATAAAAAACTTCTTTTTTCTGAGTTGCTGGTCGCTATTATGGAGTCAGATGATAAATCAGTTCGTGGATTAGCCAAAGAGGCTGACATATCAGCATCGGTTATACAAGATATTCGTTCAGGTGAGCAACAAGATATAAAAGTAAGTAATCTTATTAAAATTGCTGAAGTATTTGGTTATGAGGTTATTTTGCAGAAAGGCAAGGAAAAATTAGCTTTGCACGATGAAATAAAAAATAATCGACATTGTTTAAGTGTGGTTGCTTCTGTTGCTTAATTGATAAAAAAGCGAAGCACGTAGGAGATAGGGCAGGGGGGCAATCTTAAAATGCTTCTGCCCATTTGGACTTTAGACGGTTTGTTCTTCCTCATGATCATGATGAGCAACAGAAGAATGAGCAACGCCTTCATCGTCACCATCTTTTTCCTGTTGAATACGAAGATAAATTTCTTCGCGATGCACTGAAACATCTTTAGGTGCATTGATTCCTAAACGAACCTGATTACCTTTTATGCCTAAGACTGTTACGTTGACATCATCACCAATGATCAAAGTTTCGCCCATACGACGAGTTAATATTAACATCTTGTTTTTCTCCTTGTGTAATATTATTTATGTTATCAAGCGCCGATAACATAACAATTATTTCCTCCGACTAACTTTTCTTAGTCAGAAACCGACAATTATAACGCCTCAGCAGGGGTAACGTCTAGGGTCTGTTGACATTTCTACTCTGCCTTGCATAACCCCGTAATTTTCTGTGCGCCGTTGCTCACATACTGGTGTGTATGCTGCGCTACGGTGCTCGAAAATTAAGATTTTCTGCTGCGGCCTAGCGAAATGTCAGCAGATCCTAGTCTAAAAGCTGCATGAAGTGCGCGAACGCCGCGTTCAATGTGTTCCTCATCAATAACAACAGAAATTTTAATTTCAGATGTTGAAATAAGTGAAATGTTAATTTTTTCTGCAGCTAACGCTTCAAACATTTTTTGTGCAACACCTGCATGATTACGCATGCCTACACCTACTAAAGATAATTTAGCAATGTGATTGTTTCCTGTTAGTTGAATCTTAGAGGCAAAAGTGGAAATGGTTTTATCTAATATTTCCATGGTTTTTAGATAATCATCTCGGTGAACGGTAAAAGTAAAATCTGCTTTTCCTTTTTCTCGTACATTTTGCACAATCATGTCTACTTCAATGCTTTGATTGCTGATATCAGCCAAAAGATCAGCCGCAATTCCTGGCGTGTCTGGAACATTGGAGAGAGTCAATTGAGCTTCTTGTCGACTATAGGTAATACCTGAAATAATAGGATTTTCCATGTGTTTAGATGAATCATCTGAATAGTCTGTTCGAATTTTTGTGCCTGGATTAAGGGTAAAACTTGAGAGTACACGTAACGGCACGTTATATTTTTCGGCAAACTCAACAGAGCGCACTTGTAAAACTTTACTGCCTAAACTGGATAATTCCAGCATTTCTTCGGCGGTCATAGATTCTAACAGGCGTGCCGTAGGTTCTATTCGAGGATCGGCAGTATATACACCATCCACATCGGTAAAAATTTGGCATTCGTCGGCTGATAAGCAAGCAGCTAATGCTACGGCTGTTGTATCGGAGCCGCCTCGCCCCAAGGTTGTGATGTGTCCTGCTTGATCCACACCTTGAAAGCCCGTTACTACAGGAATAATATCTTCTGACAACGCTTGACGAATAGGAGTTTCGTCAATGCGAATAATACGTGCTTTTTCATATTGACTATCAGTTAAAATGCCAGCTTGTCCTCCTGTAAAAGAGCGTGCATGATGGCCTTTATTTTCTAAGCAGAGACTTAAAAGCGCTGCGGAAATTTGTTCGCCTGTGGCGAGTAAGGCGGCATATTCTCTTGAGTTAGGTTGCAAGGCAATACTTTTAGCTAATTCAATGAGTCGATCGGTTTCGTGTCCCATAGCGGAAACGACAACAATCACTTGATGACCTTCTTTGCGTGTCCGAATAATAGTATCGGCAGCTTGCTGAATGCGTTCAAGAGAACCGAGTGATGTACCGCCAAATTTTTGTACCAATAAACTCATAGTGTCCCTGCTAAAGCTTAGTTAAATGTTGGATAAGTTGTTGACGAACGCGTTCTAAACGTTGACTGAGATCCGATGGTTTTGGAGCGCCACCTTGAGCTAAGTCATCTCGCCCGCCGCCTTTCTCCACAATCATTTGTACCAGTGTTTTCGCGTCAGGAGCTTGGCCAAGACAGGCCTTTGATAAGCCTGCAATAACTTGAATTCGGTCACCTTGATGAGAAACTAGGACGATTATTGCCGCTGTACCTAATTGATTTTTTAAGAGATCAACAAGCGTGCGCAAGTTTTTTGATTCAACTTCTTTTAACTCGGCAACGAGTATTTTGGTATGACCTACTTCCTGAGCTTGTTCAGCGAGTCCATCGCACATTTTTACAGTCAACTGATGTTCTAATTGTTCAATGGTTTTATTGAGTTGGTTTTGTAACGTTAAAGTTTGTTCTACTTTTTGTGGCAATTGCTCAGCGTTACAATGTAATAAAGTGGCAGCTTGTTGGATACATTGCGTTTGGTGTTGCACCCAATTTAAAGCAGCTTGACCTGCAACGCCTTCAACACGGCGAACACCTGAAGAAATCCCTCCTTCGGAGACAATTTTAAATAATCCAATGTCTCCTGTACGCTCGGCATGAGTTCCACCACAGAGTTCTTTAGAAAAATCACCCATGGACAATACACGCACAGTATCACCATATTTTTCACCAAATAATGCCATGGCACCTGATTCACGTGCTTCTTCAAAAGGTAAAATAGCGGTATGAATCGGTTCATTGCGTAAAATTTTGTCGTTGACCCAATGTTCCACTGCTTCAATTTGCTCACGGGTTAAGGAGGCATTGTGAGAAAAATCAAAACGCGTTTTTTCGGGAGTGACTAGTGAGCCTTTTTGTTCGACATGGTCACCTAATACTGTTTGTAATGCGCTATGAAGTAAATGGGTAACAGAGTGGTGAATGCGTGTGGAGCGACGTTTGTCAGCGTCTACCTTAGCCCGTAGTTTTGTTCCAGTTTTTAGCCAATCTGGACTCATTGGGCGAATATTATTCGCCCCTACAGTTCCATAATGAATAATCGCATCGCCCATTTTTTGGGTGTCGCGAATAAAAAACACGGGTTCATTTTGAACATAAAATGCCCCTATATCACCCACTTGTCCGCCGCTTTCTGCATAAAAAGGTGTTTTATCGAGAATAATTCCCCATTCTTTATGCTGTTCGGAAGGCTCAATAATTTTTTGAATGGTTCCTTCTAATTCGAGGGATTCATAGCCATGGAATTCGGAAGGTTGTTCTAAATCAATTTGCGTTGCATAATCGGCTTTAAATGCGCTGGATTTTTGGGAAGTTTCGCGCTGTTTTTGCATCGCGGCTTCAAATCCGGCTATATCAACAGATAGGTTTTTTTCGCGTGCAATATCTGCGGTTAAATCCACCGGAAAACCATAGGTGTCATAAAGCTTGAAAACAATATCACCCGGAATAATATTGTTTTTGACATGCTGTAAACTTTCTTCGAGCAATGCTAAGCCATTGGCTAATGTTTTAGAAAATTGTTCTTCTTCTTGACGTAATGTTTTTTCAATAACGGCTTGTCGTTCCATTAAAATAGGATAAGCCTCGCCCATAACCTCAATTAAAGACTTAATTAATTTAAAGAAAAAAGGTGATGTTATTTGGCATTTTGCGCCATGGCGTAGGGCGCGTCGAATAATACGACGCAAAACATAGCCGCGTCCTTCATTGCTCGGATAAATCCCTTCAGCAATTAAAAAAGCGCTGGATCGGATGTGATCAGCAATGACCTTGAAAGAAGGGTTGTTTTTATCTTTCTGAGGGGATAATGCCATGATGGCGGTAATTAAATGCTGGAAGATATCAATATCATAATTGCTATGCACGCCTTCCATCACGGCACATAATCTTTCCAATCCCATGCCTGTATCCACAGACGGTTTAGGCAGTTGGTGCATTTGACCATCAGCAGTTCGATTAAATTGCATGAAAACCAAATTCCAGATTTCGATATAGCGATCGCCATCGGCATCAGGGCTTCCTGGAGGTCCTCCAGCCACTTCAGGACCATGATCATAAAAAATCTCGGTGCAAGGGCCGCAAGGTCCTGTGTCGCCCATCGACCAAAAATTATCTTTTTCGCCACAGCGAGTGATACGTTCCGGTGAGACTTTAATCTCTGTCTGCCAAATATCGGCAGCTTCATCATCGTCTTGATAAACAGTTACCCAGAGTTTTTCTTTTGGCAGTTTAAGTTCCTGTGTTAAAAAATTCCAAGCAAAATGAATGGCTTCACGCTTAAAATAATCACCAAAACTAAAATTTCCTAACATTTCAAAGAAAGTATGATGACGAGCGGTGTAACCTACATTTTCTAGATCATTATGCTTTCCTCCCGCACGTACACAACATTGAGAAGTGACGGCTCGTGTGTAAGGTCTTTTTTCACGGCCTAAAAATACCTCTTTAAAAGGGACCATGCCTGCATTGGTAAATAACAGCGTTGAATCCCCTGAAGGAATTAATGAACCCGAGGCCACATGAGTGTGATGCTGTTGTTTGAAATAATCAATAAATAACCGTCGAATATCAGTGCTTTTCATTTAGAAGTCTTCTGCAAAAATTTGTTGAATAGTAGAGGTTTCAAATCCTCGATAAAGTAAAAATCTTTTCTGTGCTAGCATTAGGGCTTTTTTCTCGGCCTGTTGAGTATCTCCTGCCTTTTTCAGTAGATGTATACGCTCACCGTATTTTTTGGTGAGCGCGCGTTTGGCCAAAGAAAGCCAGGAAGATTGCCAAATAGGCAATACTTCCCCAATAGCCTCAGCTGAAATACCTTTCTCACGAAGTTCAGAAGAAATGCGCAAGGGGCCAAAGCCGCGACGAACGCGTGATTGAATGTACTCTTCAATAAAACGTGTATCACTCAAATGTCCCGCTTGTTTCATTTGAGCAATGACAGTTTCTACATCCTCGGGGCTATTAACAGAAGATAAAAGCTTTCGGCGTAATTCTTCTTCGCCATATTCTCTTTGAGCTAGACGACGCAATGCTTGATTTAACAGCGTTCGCATAACACTTGAACGGTCATCCAATTCAACACTATCAATCATCTTATGATTCCTCTACAAACTCATCCTCTTCAACAAAATTAAAATCCTCTTTGCCCTCATTTTCTGAACGGCTTTGAGCTGTTTTTAATGCAAATTGTTCTCGAATGCTGGTTTCAACAGCTTGAGCTATGGCAGAATTTTCTTTCAAAAATTGACAAGAATTTTCTTTCCCTTGACCAATTTTTTGGCCTTTGTAGCTATACCAAGCGCCTGCTTTTTCAATAAAGCCCATTTGTACGCCTAAAACAATCAGCTCACTTTCTCTTGAAATACCTGCGCCATAGAGAATATCAAATTCGGCGGTTTTGAAAGGGGGAGCGACTTTATTTTTCACTACTTTTACCTTTGTTTCACTTCCCAAAATTTCTTCGCCTTTCTTGATTGCTCCAGTACGTCGAATATCAAGACGCACGGAAGAGTAGAATTTTAGCGCGTTTCCACCGGTGGTGGTTTCTGGGTTACCAAACATAACACCAATTTTCATACGAATTTGGTTAATGAAAATGACGAGTGTATTGGAACGTTTAATATTGGCGGTTAATTTTCTTAAAGCTTGAGACATTAAACGAGCTTGTAAACCCATATGCGAATCACCCATTTCGCCTTCAATTTCTGCACGGGGTGTGAGAGCTGCAACTGAGTCTACAATAACGACATCAACACCGCTGGAGCGAACGAGTAAATCCATAATTTCTAAGGCTTGTTCACCTGTATCAGGTTGAGAAACAAGCAAATCCTTTACATTAACGCCTAGGCGTTCAGCGTAGCTGGGATCTAATGCATGTTCTGCATCAATGAAAGCGGCTGTTCCGCCTTGTTTTTGACATTCAGCTATAACCTGTAACGTGAGGGTGGTTTTACCGGAAGACTCAGGGCCATAAATTTCAACAATACGTCCTCTGGGTAGTCCTCC
The DNA here is from genome assembly GCA_021848965.1 of Pseudomonadota bacterium. Classification (GTDB taxonomy): domain Bacteria; phylum Pseudomonadota; class Gammaproteobacteria; order Legionellales; family Legionellaceae; genus CABHON01. The sequence continues at coordinate 472 of JAJZTL010000071.1, read as the reverse complement.
AATGCCTAGAGCCATATCGAGACTTAAAGAGCCGGTTGAAATTACTTGAATATCACGAACAGCTGAGGCGTCTCCCATACGCATAACAGCCCCTTCGCCAAATTGGCGTTTAATTTGCAATAACGCTGCTTGCAAAGCTTTTTGTTTATTGTCTTCCACGAAGTTATCCTCTATTTTAGTTGAAAGCCGAAATTGTACCATAAAGTTGGCTAAAAATTAAACCAGAGATTGCTCTTCATTCAGAGCTTATTAAAACTTTGCAACGAGAAGCTCGACACTATTCTTTGGTCGTTCAAGCAACCCACTATCAGTATTTTGCGCTGATACTTCTGGACAATACCCTTGTTTTCAGGGTGAACGCGTATAAATTCCAATAAAATCAAGGTTTGTAGGTGGTTTTTGTAGGGGCGGGTCTTGTGCCCGCCCGAAAATGCACAGTTTTTATCAATATTGGCGGGTAGGCACAAGACCT
>JAJZTL010000070.1 GCA_021848965.1 Pseudomonadota bacterium | reverse complement strand
GTGGTACGGATTTTGTTTTTACTCAAATTAAAGAAAAATTTATTGATGCGGCGCGAAAACAACAACATTCGGCCTCTAATCTAAATTAGAGCCAGCGAGCTGAACGTTTACGCCACTTTTATGATCCACTCGAATCTTAATTAAGACAGGTACATTAATATTATTTTTTAAAGCTGAAACTAATTTGTAAAGACGTTCACTATCCGCAAGCAATCGAGATCCCAAATATTTTTTTCGTATTTTGGGTTGAGGACACCCGCAATTTAGATCAATAAGATTTGCTCCCCAAGTTATTGCCTGTTGAGCTGCATAAACTAATTCCTCAGATTCATCAGAGGCCAATTACACGCAGAGTAAACCCTCTTTTGAAGATTTATACTGATAACGTTTTCGTTGCTGTGCCCCGCTAAATATATGTTGTGCTGATAACATTTCAGAATAACAAAAGTCTGGTTGCCCCCAAAGCGTTGCTGCTTCACGAAAAGGGGCGCAACTATAACCCGCCAGCGGACCTTGTATTAACATTTTTTTAAATAGACTTTTAATATCTAAGCTTTTCAATTTTATCTCGTTTATCAAAAATTCATTATATTTTACCATTTTTGCTTGACAGTTTCTCTATTTTGATTCTATATTGTAGCAAAGTGGTGAATTGTGGATAATTTGTGGTAAAAAGTGGTAAAAATTAATGTTTAGAGGCATCCATTCAATTAATCTTGACCCTAAAGGTCGCTTAGCGGTACCTACCCGATACCGTGATAAGCTACAATTAGAGGCTGCCAGCCAACTTATTATTACCATTGATACCGAATCTGCTTGCTTATTACTTTATCCACTACCTGAATGGGAAATTATTGAAGCTAAGCTTCAAAATCTACCCAGCTTCAACGAACAAGCCCGAAGAATTCAACGTTTACTTATTGGTCATGCCACAGAACTTGAAATGGATAATAGCGGAAGAATTTTATTGCCTGGGCTACTTCGTGAACATGCAAAAATAGATAAAAAAGTAGTTCTTATTGGTCAAGGGAAAAAATTTGAACTCTGGGATGAAGGCATGTGGAATGAACAAAGACAACATTGGCTTGAAGATGTTGCAAAATCAGAAGATGAAATTCCTGAAGAAATGAGGAGTTTATCATTATGACACAACATCAATCTGTATTATTAAATGAATGCTTACAAGCATTGGATATTCAACCTGAAGGAATTTACATTGATACCACCTTTGGTCGTGGTGGGCATAGTTTAGCTATTTTGAAACAACTCGGAAGCACAGGACGTCTCATTGTCATTGATAAAGACAGCGAGGCCATTAGTCATGCGAAAAAGCTTTTGGCAACAGACCACCGTTGCACTATTTATCATGACTCTTTTGCCAATATTAAAAAAATTGCTGAACAAGAAGGTGTTCAAGGTAAAGTTTCAGGTATTTTATTTGATTTAGGTGTTTCATCGCCACAGTTAGATACAGCTGAACGAGGATTCAGCTTTCTACGCGATGGACCTTTAGATATGCGTATGGATCAACGTAACAGCTTGGATGCTGCCACCTGGATTGCAAGTACACGTGAGGAGGAAATTGCGCGTGTCTTATATCATTACGGAGAAGAAAGGTATTCTCGACGGATTGCGAGAAGGATTGTAGAGGAACGTACAATTCATCCCATTACAACCACCCTCCAGCTTGCTCAACTTATCGCAAAAGCACATCCCAAATGGGATAAAAACAAACACCCGGCAACGAGGAGCTTTCAAGCCATTCGTATCTTTATTAATCATGAGCTGGACGATTTGGAACATGCCTTAGCGGACTCTTCAGAAATTCTGGGGCCCAGAGGACGCTTAGTCATTCTAAGTTTTCATTCATTAGAAGATCGATTGGTGAAACAATTTCTTAAACAGCAAGCAGAAGGCTTGCCATTGCCCGCACATATCCCTTTAAGAATTCAAGAACAACGGGTATTGATGCGGCGCATTGGAAAAGCCTTTCGCCCTACTGAGGAAGAAGTTCGTTTCAATCCTCGTGCCCGGAGTGTTACTTTACGAATTGGAGAGAAAATATCATGAACGCGGCGGCACGCTCACTTTCTTCATCAACATGGTTTCGTGGCAATATGAAGCAAATAGTCTTAACAAAAGAAGGCTTTTTAGCTATGGTTCTACTGATTGCAGTTTTAATATCTGCTTTGGTCGTGGTCTATGTAAAAAATGAACAACGCGTCTATTTCAGTAAACTACAAGCAACAACACAACAAACTGCTCAATTAGAACTAGAGTGGAATCAATTGATGCTGGAACAAAGTGCTATGGCAGCGCCCGCACGAGTGCAACGCATTGCTCATCAGCACTTACATCTGATTATGCCTAATCCTGAAAAGACAATTCTTGTAGAATCTCATTAAAATAACGAAAATCTATAAATTTATGTCACGTTTTAAGCCTTCACTTCGACAAGAACGTTCTTATGATAATCGCTATATCTATGGACGAAAAGATAAGCATAACTATTCATTTCAAGAGAGTCATAGAAACAAACATCAGACAAAATATAATGGGCCGCATTCGAAAGAACGTTTTTTAGTTGTTGTTTTATTTTTAATTGGCTTAGTGGGTGTCTTAGTTTGGCGCATGGTTGATTTAACGATTTTTGATCGTGGTTTCTTAGAGAAACAAGGTAATGCACGTAGCTTAAGACTAATGAATATCCCCGCTTACCGCGGCATGATTACCGATCGACATGGAGATCCCCTAGCGGTCAGTACTCCCGTAGAGGCTGTATGGGTTAATCCCCAAGAAGTGACTATAGGTAATACTAAAAATAATGACAACGAAAAACTTACAAAACTGGCAGAATACTTAGGTATCCCTTTAAGCCAGCTTCAAAAAAAGGTCAATGCAAAAACAAGAGAATTCGTTTATCTGAAACGTGGCTTGGATCCCATGGTTGCAGAAAATATTGCAGCTTTAAAAATTTCAGGCATTCACTTACAAAGAGAATTTAAACGTTACTATCCTGATGGAGAAGTCACCGCTCAATTGGTTGGATTTACTAACATAGATGATCAAGGGCAAGAAGGCTTGGAATTAGCCTATAATAGTTGGTTAAAAGGAGCACCCGGGGAAGAGCGCGTGTTAAAAGATCGTTTAGGACATGTGATTGCTGATGTTCATCACATTCAGGAACCTAAACCAGGTAAAAATTTGATGCTCAGTATTGATAGAAGCATTCAATATGCCGCTTATCGAGAATTGAAAAAAGCTGTAGCGAAACTCAAAGCCAGTTCAGGATCGGCGGTGGTTCTGGACGCACAAACAGGTGAAATTTTAGCTATGGTGAACCAGCCCTCTTATAACCCCAATAATCGTCAAGAAATTTCTCCTTCACGCATTCGAAATCGCGCATTAACCGATATATTTGAACCTGGTTCTGTCATGAAAGCTTTTAGCGTAGCTAGCGGATTAGACAGTGGTAAATATCAACCTGACACGCTAGTAGATACTGGAAAAGGTTGGATGACTGTCGTCGGTAGAAGAACGCCGATTACCGATGAACATCCGGGTGGTATCATGACTGTCACCAGTATTCTGCAAAAATCGAGTAACGTGGGTGTCACAAAAATGATGCTTACGCTTCCTCCCAATCAATTGCCTAATTTTTTACAACGTGCCGGTTTTGGAGAAAGTACTAACACCGGATTTCCTGGCGAAAGTGCCGGCAGTTTACCGATTGAAAAGAATTTAAGCCCTTCTGCCATTTCAACACTTGCTTTTGGATACGGCCTCTCAGCCACGACGACTCAATTAGCCAGAGGATATACTGCTTTTGCGAATCATGGTCGTTTAATTCCTGTGTCTCTATTACCTATTCGAACCCCCCCGCAAGGTAAAACAGTCATGCATGCTCAAGCTGCAGATGAAATGCTAACTATGTTAGAAGCTGTTGTAGAGGGAGGCTCTGGATTATTAGCCAAGGTAAAAGGTTATCGTGTAGCAGGAAAAACAGGTACCTCTCGGATTGCCGAACATTCAGGTTACGCTGCTAATCGACATATTGCCACATTTGCAGGTATTGCTCCTGTAAGTCATCCTCGTATTATTATTATTGTGACCATTGACGATCCCAAACTGGGTGGATTAAGCTATTATGCCGCAACTGCAGCCGCCCCAGTTTTTTCTCGTATTATGGGCGCCACCTTAAGAATTTTAGATATTCCTTGTGATAATAATGCTCCTTCTTCTGAAGCAAAAGAGAAAAGCCATCCATGAAAAAATATTCTAAAAGCCTTGCCTCTTTGATGGCAGGTATTACTTTTGTTGATCCAGATATCGATTACCTCATTCAGGGCTTAAGCATAGACAGTCGCCAGACTCAACTAGGAGATTTGTTTTTTGCTTATCCAGGTGAAAAAGTTGATGGTCGGGATTTTATTAAAGAAGCCATCGAAAAAGGTGCGATCGCTATTTTGGCAGAAGAGGATTCGTCCGTTGCTTATCCATGGCCTACCCTACCTATTAATATCGTTTTGATTAAGCTTAACGATGTACAACATAGAATTGGACAAATTGCAGCCCGATTTTATGATTATCCTTCACGGCATATACATATCACTGGTGTTACCGGCACTAATGGTAAAACATCGATTGCTTATTTATTAGCTTATGCATTTAATGCCCTTCATCATAAAAGCGTTTATTTTGGCACTCTTGGAATAGGCTCTCCAGAAAAACTTCAAGAAAGCACGCACACAACGCTTGACCCTATTCATCTTCAACACTCTCTTAGCCTTTTTTCTCAAAAGGGTATAACTCATGCAGCTTTAGAGGTGTCTTCACACGCCTTAGATCAAGGACGTGTGGCTCATATTGAATTTGAAACCGCTATTTTTACTAATTTAACACGCGATCATTTAGATTATCATAAAACAATGGAAGCTTATGGTGAAGCCAAAGCCAAACTATTTAAACAGTTTGGTCTAAAAAGTGCTGTTATTAATCAAGACGATCCTTTTGGCATAAATTTATATAACTCACTTTCGGATAATATTTTTCGATTGGGTTATAGCTTAAAAGATCCTAATGCTGAAATTTATGCCGACGAAATTTCCATGACGCGTGAGGGCACTCACGCGAATATAAAAACTCCTTGGGGCGAAAAACACTTTAAAACTCCTCTGATAGGGAATTTTAACCTGTATAATATTTTAGCCATAATAGGCGTTTTGGGACTATCTTTTCCTTTAGACGAAGTCTTAACTTGCATTGAAACACTACCTAATGTACCAGGACGTTTAGAATGTATTACCTCATCAACTCACCCATTGTGTATAGTGGATTATGCTCACACGCCCGATGCACTTAAAAATGTTTTAATCACGTCGAAAGAACTGCTGAAATCCACAAAAGGAAAATTGTGGTGTGTCTTTGGTTGTGGCGGAAACCGAGATAAAGGAAAACGCCCTGAGATGGGGAAAATTGCAGAAACATTCGCAGATTATGTTGTTATTACCAATGACAATCCCCGCACTGAAAATCCAGAATCTATTGCTAATGATATTATTCAAGGTTTATCTTCGCAAAAAAACGTCTCTGTTATTTTAGACAGGCAAAAAGCTATTACGCATGCGTTTAATCACGCTCAATTAGATGACATTATACTCATTGCTGGAAAAGGGCATGAACCCTATCAAATCATAGGTACTGAAAAACATTTTTTCTCTGATCAAGCGGTTTGCAAGGCGTTAGTTTCTTAGTGTATACTTTACCTAAATTAAAAGTTCAAACCTATGCGAGAAAGAAGAAATGACCACTATGATATATTTTGACACCTTACGTTATGCAAAAACTTTAGAAGCCTCTGGCGTACCTAAAGCACAAGCTGAAGCAATGTCTGCTGCCCAGCAAGAAGCATTATCAGAATGTTTAGATACCACTTTAGCAACAAAAACCGACATTAACGAATTAAGAACGGCAACAAAGACTGACATTGCTGAGCTAAAAGCAGCCACACAATCAGACATTGCCGAACTAAAAGCAGCAACACAAGCGGACATTGCTGAACTAAAAGCAGCCACACAATCAGACATTGCCGAACTAAAAGCGTCAACACAATCGGACATTGCTTCATTAAGAAATGAATTAAAAAATGATATTCATAATGTAAGACACGATCTTGAAAATTTAAAAAGCGAATTTAAATATGAATCTCGTTGGGTGCGGTGGGCCTTAAGTCTCATTGCTGCGGGTGTCGGTTCACTCATCATAAAAACATTTTTTTAAGGAAATCCTCTCACAATGAATGATCATTATACTGCCGAATCCATTGAAATTTTAAGTGGCTTAGATCCTGTCCGACGCAGACCTGGAATGTATACCGATACCAGTCGCCCTAATCATTTAGCACAAGAAGTAATTGACAATAGCGTCGATGAAGCATTATCAGGTTATGCGAATCAAGTGAACGTCACATTACATGCCGATGGTTCATTAGAAGTATCAGATAATGGTCGAGGCATGCCAGTCGATATACATCCAGAAGAAAAAATTTCTGGTGTTGAAGTCATCATGACAAAACTGCATGCAGGTGGTAAATTTTCTAATAAAAACTATACCTTCTCTGGTGGTTTACACGGTGTCGGCGTGTCCGTTGTTAATGCTTTATCGAAGCGCGTCGATGTCAATATTAAACGTGGTGGCCAAAGCTATCACATTCAGTTTGAACATGGCAATAAAACACAGTCTTTAGAAATAACAGGAACAGTGCGAAAAAATGACACAGGCACAGCTATACGATTCTGGCCGGATTCATCTTTTTTTGATTCGGATAAATTTTTAGTTTCTAAATTAAAACATGCTCTTAAAGCCAAAGCAGTCTTATGCTCTAAATTGCGTATTCGGTTTAATGATCAACAAAATAATACACAAGATGAGTGGTATTATGAAGACGGCATGATGGATTACTTGCTTCAAACATTAAATAATAAAGAATACTTACCTAGTACCCCCTTTTATGGTCACTTTGAAGCCAGTCATGAAACGGCTTCATGGGCACTCGTTTGGATTCCTGAAGGAGGGGAGTTTTTAACTGAGAGTTATGTTAATTTAATTCCGACTATTCAAGGTGGTACTCACGTCAATGGTCTGCGTCAAGGAATACTCGAAGCCTTGCGTGAATTTTGCACCTTCCATAATTTACTCCCGCGAAATGTACAATTAACAGCAGAAGATGCTTTAGATAATGTCAGTTATATTTTATCTGTAAAAATGCAAGATCCGCAGTTTGCAGGACAAACCAAGGAAAGACTGAACTCGCGTCAATGTGCTGCTTTTGTTTTAGGTGTGGTAAAAGATGCTTTTAGCCTTTGGCTCAATCAAAATGTTCAGCAAGGCGAACAAATTGCAACATTGGCCATTGCGCGAGCCCAAAAACGCTTAAGCAAAGCGAAGCAAGTTGAACGCAAACGTATTACTCAGGGCCCTGCTTTACCAGGAAAATTGGTAGATTGCCTCAGTCAAAACACAGACGAGAGCGAGTTATTTCTTGTTGAAGGAGACTCTGCAGGAGGTTCAGCAAAGCAAGCACGTAATAAGGAATTTCAGGCCATTATGCCGCTTCGAGGAAAGATTTTAAACACTTGGGAAGTCGCATCAAATCATGTACTCGCTTCGCAAGAAATTCATGATATTGCTGTTGCTATTGGGGTTGATCCAGGTCATAAAAGTGATTTATCTGGTAATAGTTTATCCGAATTACGCTATGGAAAGATTTGTATTCTCGCAGATGCAGATTCTGACGGTGCCCATATTGCCACCCTACTTTGCGCTCTTTTCTTAAAACATTTTCGCCCATTGGTTGCTGCGGGACACATTTTTGTTGCTATGCCCCCTCTTTTTCGTATTGATGCAGGTAAAGAAGTCTTCTATGCTCTAGATGAAGAAGAAAAGCAAGGTATTTTAGATAAATTGGAAGCTGAAAATAAAAATCGCTCTATTCATATTCAGCGATTTAAAGGACTCGGTGAAATGAATCCCCTTCAACTACGAGAAACAACCATGGCTCCAGGCACACGGCGCTTAATACAATTAACCTTAGATTCAGAAGAAAAAACAGACGAGCTTCTGGATATGCTTTTAGCAAAAAAACGTGCTTCTGATCGAAAAAATTGGCTTGAGGCCTATGGAGATCAAGCGATAATATAAAATAATTATAATTAACAGAACTGTAGAGGCGAATAATATTCTCCTCTATTGGTTTAATGCTAAAACAGGCGTAGAATACATCAGATACATGTAAGTATCTTTATTTAATTCCAAGTCTGCTTGCAAGGCGTAGGGACATTAATTGCAAGAATGGGAACGCTCATCGCATTAGTAATAAAAGCATTATAAAATTCCAAGCAGCCATTCAGTATCACTGCTCATTTTTCTCCACAATAAAAAGCAAATCATCCGCTTTTAAGAGCGTTGATAGTTCAGGATTTAATAATCGCTTATTTTGACGTTCCAGCCCAACAACCATGCGTTGATTTTTTTTTGTTAAATGAGATTTTTGAATAGTTTTCCCAATTAAGTCACTTGTTTTTTCAAGCCATAACATTTTAAGAGAAAACCTTTCCAGTATATCGCGTTCATCTTTGTCTTCAGATGCATTTTTTATATATTTATGCTTGAACTGTTCAATTTTTTCATCATCACCCAATAAAATAAGTGTATCAAATAACTGGATTGGCTCATCTTGAGGATTTAGTATTGTTTCGCCATCACGATATATTGCAACAAGGTTAATTGAAAATTGTGGATGTATTGCTTCTTTTTCCCAAGTTTCTCCAATTAAGGGTGAGTTTCTATTGACTTCAAGATCCATTAAATGTGTATCCCAAGGCGCTAATTCTTCATAACGTTTTTTTCTCTGTGACGTATTATCTAAATTTTCTACTAATTTTTTTTCAAACCAGCGGTATGACTCTCCTAAATGCTGATAAAGTAGAAAAAAAGCAACAAATACAATAACAAAGCAAAACAAGGTAATTGCCAAAGAATCAAAATAAGCTACACTTAAAACAGTAATTTCAATAATGCTGATAAAACAGGCAAAGCAATATAATAGACGATGACTTTTTTCTATTTGATGACCAAAAGCTTCTAACATTCCCCAAATAAAAGGAGATGAGCACAAGATTGCGATTAACCAAGCTGATATTTTGGGTAAAGCAGTTTTTCCCCATAAGAGCTCAAATTTTGGTAATACCAAAGATTGCACTAAAGTGAAAATAATTGCCATAAGAATAGCATTAATAGCAAATTGCATCGTGGCTTTGCGATACAAAGAAGGCTTTTTAGTGCTAGTGGTGATACGAAGAATCCAATTTGTATAACTTTCTAACCAGTATTTAGTTTTTTGAGGTAATTGTTTGTCTATCTTTTTACTTAAGAAAATAGACAGTCTAATAAAATAAGGTGTTGTAAACGTAGTGATAGCAGAAACAGCCACTATCACAGGATACAATGTATGATTGGTAACATTTAAAGAAAGGCCTAGCCCCGCAATAATAAAAGAAAATTCCCCGATTTGAGCCATACTAAAACCAATTCGCATAGAATTATTTAAACTTTGTCCTGTTAAAAAAGCTCCGATACCAGATGTTAATAATTTTCCAATAATCGTCACGCCACAAATCATTAAAACAAGCGGTAATTGTTGAAAAATAATGAGCGGATCAATTAACATGCCAACGGAAACAAAAAAAACGGCTGCAAAAATATTACGAACGGGTTGTATTAATTGTTCAATTCGATGAACAAGCGGAGTTTCAGCCAAAATAGAACCCATAATAAAAGCACCTAATGCCGTAGAATAGTGTACATAACTCGCAGCACAAACAAGCAGCAAGCAAAGTGCTATAGAAATGAGCGTCAAGGTTTCTTCGTTGGCATAATGAACAATTTTTCGAAATAATGCTGGTACAATAAAATATCCTGTCAAAAACCATCCACCTATCACTAAAACTAACTTAATGATTGCAAGAAAAATAATTGAAGAAAAAAGACTATGAGTAGCCACGATTGTTGTAAGAAGAACTAGAAGTAATATGGCAAGTAAGTCTTCTACAATTAAAATACCAAACACAATTTCAGCAAAATGTTTTGTTTTTAAATTAAGCTCTTCTAATGCTTTAATAATAATAGTGGTTGATGAGATGGCTAAAGTGCCACCTAAAAATAGACAGTCATAAAATGACCATCCCATTGCTTTACCAGCAAGACCACCTAGCAGTAGCATAAAAATTACTTCAACTAAACCTGTAATACTGGCAGAAAATCCTACTCGTTTTAATTTACGAAAACTAAACTCTAAGCCAAGGGAAAACATCAGAAAAATCACACCTAATTCAGATAACGTTTGAATGCTAGGTATATCATAAACAAGTGCATGTGGCGGTGTGTAAGGGCCAATAATGATACCTGAGATAAGATAACCTAGAACAATCGGTTGGCGTATTTTTTGAAATAAAAGAGTAACAAAACTCGCAACTCCTAAAATAACCGCTAAATCTTTTATTAATGGCGCTAATTCATGCATTTTTATTCTTCTTATACAAGTTCAATAGGATATTTTAATTTAACAGCGTCTCGCCATTTGTCTAATGCATACATATTGTTTAAACTATCATTAAAGGTCATAGCCGGAAGTGGTGCTTCCTTTATTTTTTGTTGAATACAACTTTTAACTCTATCAATTTCTGTAGCATACAAAGATAAATCACTTTTTACAGCAACACGATGCCTTTCAAAATCATGATAAGATTGAATATAAATATCATTTTCTTTTTGTGCTAACCATGGATTATTAACCTCAATAAATCCTTTTTCACCATATATTTTGAAAGATGAAGTTAATCCAAACTCATCGCTAACCAAAATGTTTGCCATCATGCCATTTTCAAATTTTAAAATAGCCAAAGATTGTTGATCGTAATTTTTTGTAAAATCAATAATAGATTGACCTATTATTTCTGAAGGTTCAGCAAGATCTGTATTGAGCGCTGCACCTGCTAATAAACGAATCAAAGAAAGTGGATAACATCCTAAATTAAGAATACTTCCACCGGCAGTAAGATTTTCAAATTGAGAAATTTTGTCGGAAAACACTGCGTTAAAACTCATTACTTTCCCAATACCATCTTCTTTTATGAGCTCAACAAGTTTTAAGGTCTGCGGATGACAACGATACATTTGAGCTTCCATAAAAAACACATTATTTTCCTTTATAATTTCTAACGCTTTTATGGCCTCAAAAGCATTCACAGTGAACGGTTTTTCACACAAAATATGTTTGCCAGCACGCGCACATTTTATTGACCATTCTGCATGCAGATGATTAGGCAATCCAATATAAACCACATCAACATCATTATCTTTAATTATTTCATCATAACTAGAATAAAATTTTTCAATGCAATGTTTTGTTGCGAATTCTTTTGCCTTCTCTAAGCTTCTACTAGCAACTGCACTGATAATGCAATCTTCTACTTCTTGAATGGCCTGTGCAATTGTCTCTGAAATAAAACTAGTACCTAAAATAGCCCATCTTAACATTATTTTTCCTTTAATATAAAAGTCAGATTATAGGGGGGCGGAACTTACATTTGCAATTCATTAGGCAAAAAAAAAGGGCACTCGTAAGTGCCCTTTAGGAAAAAACTCCTGGCAATGACCTACTTTCACATGGGGAGACCCCACACTATCATCGGCGCTAAGCAGTTTCACGACTGAGTTCGAAATGGGTCAGGTG
>JAJZTL010000069.1 GCA_021848965.1 Pseudomonadota bacterium | reverse complement strand
GCCAGTAAAGTACGCTCCTACAATGGCTTAATGGTTCATATTTTTGGAAAATTGACGGTGGTTTTTAATTTATTATTATCTAAATTCAGCTGTTAATTGGCATTTAAGGATATGATTGATTTCCAAAGATTCAAAGCAGAAAATATATTCTTTTTGTTTTTCAAAATTAATGATGAAAACGTGTTGAAAATTTTTTTTAGCCCATGACTCTACTAAAAAGCTTTTTCCTACTTGCCGAGCACCGCGCAATAGAAGTGGCATCCGTTGAGGATCGTTTTTCCATGTGTCTAAGCTTTTTTCTGCAAATCTTTTCATAACACCCCCCTGTTTTTAAACATATTATGCCTGAAAATGGGGGGGTGTTTCAAGATTTTAAAATAGTTCTCTCTAAGAACATTTTCCATTATAATAAGTGAAAAATCTAATGAGATTCTAAAATACAATGAAACAATCTTCCCCGACAGCGCTAGAAGAATTAAAAAAACATCGAAAACCACTACGTAATGTTCACAAAGATGCTCTTAAACGAGTGAGTAAATTAGATAAGCTAGCTGTTTGGATCACTGAACGTGTTGGTACCATGGGTTTTTTTCTTATCATTTTTGGCTGGTCGCTGTTTTGGTTAAGTTGGAATTTTCTGGCACCCAAACAATGGGTCTTTGATCCACCGATGGGCTTTGTATTCTGGCTTTTTATCAGTAATTTGATTCAAATTTTATTAATGCCATTGATTATGGTTGGACAGAATATTCAAGGTATTCATAGCGAATTACGAGCAGAACATGATTTAGCTGTGAATGTCAAAGCAGAACGTGAAATTACGGCGATTTTAGAACATTTGGAATATCAAAATCAGTTGCTTATAAAAATTGTTCGCCACCTTAACATAACATCATCATCTTGAAAGGAGCTTTTATGCCCAATTTATCACATGTAATCGATACTTTAGTTTTTCCTCGTTGGATTATTCCGGTTGAGCCGCATAATGTGTACCATGAAAACATGGCATTGGCGATTCATCAAGGGCGTATTGTTGAGCTATTATCGCAAGAAGCCGCTCGTGAACGTTATCAGGCAAAAGAAGAAATAATGTTACCGGAACATGCTGTTTTGCCAGGATTTATTAATGCGCATACGCATAGCCCGATGACTTTATTACGTGGTGTAGCAGATGATTTAGCGTTGATGGATTGGTTAAATAATCATATTTGGCCTGTAGAAAAAAATTACATGGGAGAGCAGTTTGTAAGTGAAGGTGGAGAGCTTGCTTTAGCAGAAATGATTCGTTGTGGTACGATAGGTTTTAATGAGCATTATTTTTATTATGAGGCCATGGCCACAACCATTGTTCAGGCGGGAATGCGGGCACGCGTCGGAGTGACTTTATTAGAGCCAGCAGATGCGTCGTTTCAAAGCTATTTAAGTGATGTAAATACAAAAGGATTAGCTTTTATTGAACGATATAAAAATCATTCACTGGTTCAACCCAGTATGACCCCTCATGCTCCTTATACCGTAAGTGATAATGGATTTATTCGAACGAATGAAATTGCACAAGAATATCAAATTCCTATACACGTGCATATGCACGAAACCGCTTTTGAGGTCGATACAGAAATAGTTAATTCTAATAAACGACCCTTAAAACGATTATATGATTTGGGATTGCTTTCCTCTCACTTTCAAGCGGTGCATATGACCCAAATGAATGAAGAAGATATGAATATTGTGCTTGAAACAGGCGTGCATATTGTTCATTGTCCTGAATCTAATTTAAAACTGGCAAGTGGTTTTTGCCCGGTAGGTAAACTACTTCGTTCAAATGTGAACGTGGCGTTAGGCACTGACGGCGCGGCCAGCAATAATGATTTAGATATGATAGGGGAGATGCGAACCGCTGCATTAATAGGAAAAATTGTTGCACAAGATGAAACGGCTGTGTCTGCTGCCGATGTTTTGCGCATGGCTACATTCAATGGCGCAAAAGCCATGCAATGGGAAAAGGAAACAGGCTCATTGGAAGTTGGAAAATCAGCCGATATGATTGCCATTGATTTAAGTGACGTGAATACGCAACCTGTTTATAATCCTATTTCACAAATTGTGTATGCAGCGCATCAGCATCAAGTAACCGATGTGTGGGTTCAAGGTCGTCCTCTCATGAGAAATCGTGAGTTAACAACGTTAGATGAAAAAGCAATTTTGTCTAATACAAAAGCATGGCGTGAGCGGATTAAGAAATAAGCGAAATAGATAATGCGAGTATTGAGCCAGAAGTGTCTGACGGGATTAATATCTGTGAAAAAATTCTTGAATATACCTCTGAATAGTCCCGATATTATTTTTATGGAAAAAAGGAATGATCATTCGTTAAAAAATAAGTCAGGACTCTTGGTGTCTGAAAGTAATAAAACAAAACCGCGTAATGTGGTTTATATTCAATTACGCTCGGTGCGTGCAGTGATGTTGTTGGTTTCTTGCGGTGTTGAAGTACCTCAGCAGGATATTAATCAACATTTGGCGCCGCAAATTCGTGATTTTCACGGAAATCTGTATGATTCTGATCCTACAATAAAAAATATAATGACTATTTATAGTTCTGATCAAGAACCTCGCACCAATTTTTTGGTCAAAACCTATGTCAATAAACATTGGTTTTATATTAAAGATTCAGATTTTAATTCTAAAATAACTTTTGATGCATTGATTCAACTGTTGCTCTTAATGTCTATAGGAACTGCTGCGCAAAATGGACCTGCGTTAACTTTGCCTGTGGGATAGGGCGAATATTATTCGCCCCTACAGAACCGCTATTGTATTTTTCTATGACAAATTTGATCGGCCATATAGCCCACAGTGCCTGCATAATAAGTTGAATTGTTATAACCTAAAATGGCACGGAAATTATCTAATGCCAGCCAAGTTGGGCCGCCATCAGGATGAATCACAAAGGCGTTCCAATTTTCATTAGGTAAAGGTTCGCCATTAATCTGACGGATACCCATTGCAGACCAGTCACGTAAAGATTTAATATCTCGGTTTTGAATATATTCAGAATCGAAATTAGGTGGTAACTGAACTGTAATAACTCGAGGCTGACCTGCTTGCCAACCATGGGCTTTAATGTAATTAGCAATAGAGGCTAACACGTCAGGTACAGACGTCCAGATATCTTTTTTGCCATTACCATCAAAGTCTACGGCATATTTATACCAGCTTGAGGGTAAAAATTGACATTGTCCAGAAGCTCCAGCCCATTCGCCTTTAAATTTTTGTAATGTAATAACATTATCACTAACCATATGTAAGGCATCGAGTAATTCCGGTCTAAAAACTTCTGGTCGAGGAGAGGCATAGGCTAGGGTAGCAAGAGCTTGAATGGATGGGAAATCGCCCATAAAGTTTCCATAACTGCTTTCCATTCCCCATAGAGCAACGACAACGCAGGGATCAACGCCATACTCTTTCTGTATTCTATCAAGAACTTGACGGTATTGTTGATATTTTCTTTGTCCCATGGGAATACGACCACCGCCGGCGCGCGTTCTAAGATATTGAGGATAGGTTAAACGATGTTCAGGTTGGGTATGCAAGAAACCAAGTATCTTTTGAGAGGGGCCTGGTATGGTTGAAAACACTTGGTCAAATAGCGAAGGAGAAATACCTTCAGACACGGCTTCCTCTTTTAATTGAGCCACCCAAGCGGGCCATGGAATAGTAGGCTCTGCCAATATTGTTTGAGTAAAAAATAGAAAGAAAACAAAAAGAAAAAATTTCTTCAAGGTTAAATACATTATTTCTGCTCCTTAATTAAAGATTTTTGTCAGTATACCCTATCTTTTGTTACAATAGGAAGAATATTCATTTAATCTTATGTGAGAGAAAAGAAAGTATGTTTGATAATTTAACTGACAAGCTTAATCGGGCCTTAAAAAATATTCGTGGTCAAGGACGTTTAACTCAAAGTAACATGGCGGATACATTAAAAAAAGTGCGTCACGCATTACTTGAGGCTGATGTTGCATTACCTGTTGTCAAAGAGTTTATTGCTCAAATTGAAACCAAAGCGACCGGTACAGAAGTGGCCAATGAATTAAATCCTGGCCAAGCATTTATAAAAATTGTCCATCAATCTTTAATTGAGTTGTTGGGCAAAGATCCTGCGGCATTATCATTTAATACTCAACCGCCAGCAATTATTCTCATGGCTGGTTTGCAAGGTTCAGGAAAAACAACCACCACCGCTAAATTAGCCTCTTTTCTAAAAAATCGCGAAAACAAAAAAGTGATGGTGGTGAGTACAGATATTTACCGTCCAGCGGCTATTGAACAATTGAAGCAATTAGCTCAAACCATCGATGTTCGCTATTTTCCTTCAGAAACAACTCAAAAACCTGTGGATATTGCGCGTAATGCATTGGATGCAGCCAAAAAAGAACAATTTGACGTATTACTGGTGGATACCGCGGGACGTTTGCATATTGATGATATTATGATGGATGAAATTAAGTCACTACATCAAGCAATATTACCTGTTGAAACATTGTTTGTTGTCGATAGCATGACAGGGCAAGATGCTGCAAAAACAGCGCGTGCTTTCCATGACGCTTTACCGCTAACGGGGGTAGTGTTAACCAAAGTGGATGGTGATAGCCGTGGTGGGGCCGCACTTTCGATTGCTCATATTACAGGAAAGCCAATTAAGTTCGTTGGTATGGGTGAAAAGCTTGATGCACTCGAGGCATTTTATCCAGATCGTATGGCTTCGCGTATTTTGGACATGGGAGATCTGCTGAGTTTTATTGAAACGATTGAGCGAAAAGCCGATGAAAAGAAAAGTCAAAAAATAGCGCAAAAGCTGCGTAAAGGAAAGTCGTTTGATTTTGAGGATTTTCGTGATCAGTTACAGCAAATTGGTACAATGGGTGGATTAGCAGGTCTGGCGAGCAAATTGCCTGGTATGGGCGGTGCTATGGCGAAAGCTAAAACAGATGGAGCAATGGCTGCCAGTGAAAAAATGATGGCTAAAAGTATTGCGATGATTAATTCAATGACGCCCAAAGAACGTCGTTTCCCCCATCTTATTGCGGGCTCACGCAAATTACGTATTGCGAAAGGTTCTGGAACACAAGTGCAAGATGTCAATAAACTATTAAAGCAATTTACACAAATGCAGAAAATGTTTAAAAAGTTTTCCTCAGCAGGTGGCATGAAAAAAATGATGCGTGGATTAGGGGGGATGGGTGCAGGAGCTGGCATGCCTGAAGGGCTATTTTAATGGATAAAATCCCCCCAAACCCCCTTTTACCAAAGGGGGGAATTAAAAAAAACTACGCTTTCCCTCTCCTTCTTCTAATATCTGTAATTTTAGGCGGTATTACGGGGCTCTGGGCAAAAGACCAAGTCATGCCGCTTAAGCCTTTTGCGGATATTTTTCTAAATTTATTATTTACCGTTGTTGTTCCTCTCATATTTTTTAGCGTATCGGCTTCTATTGGTAATATCGATAGTTTAGGCAAGTTAGGTAATATTATGCGCCGTATGATAGGCGTGTTTTTGTTTATGGGCGTGATTGCGGCTGTTTATATGTTAATTATTATGGCTTTCTTTCCTTTGGGCAGCGATTTATCGCATCAAGCTTCAGGGCGAATATTATTCGCCCCTACAGAGACCATAAGCCATTGGGGGGATTTATTAACGGTATCTGATTTTCCTAAACTTTTTTCTCGAGAAAATCTTTTAGCCTTAATTATATTTTCTGCTTTTTTAGGGGCTGCTGTGTCTTCTCTGGGTAAAAAAGCAGAATCTCTTTTAGGCTTTCTCCAAGAAGGTATGGCTGTTTTCATGAAACTGACCTCTTGGGTGATGTATTATGCACCAGTAGGCTTTTTTGCCTATTTTGCTATTTCCATGGCTCAATGGGGGCAAGATTTAGTAGGCGTTTATTGTCGTATTGCTGCTATTTATTATATTTCAGCCTTTATTTATTTCATTATTGGCTTTAGTTTCTTTGTATGGCTTGCTCGCCATCGAGAAGGAGTTGTGATATTTTGGAAAAACAGTTTATTGCCTACGGTGACTGCTTTTGCGACGTGTAGCAGTGCGGCGAGCCTTCCCGTGAATCTTGAAGCAGCGGAGAAAATGAACATTCGATCGGAAATTTATACGACTGTAATACCTTTGGGGACCATGATTCACAAGCAAGGTTCTATTATGGGCGGCATCGTCAAAATAGTCTTTTTATTTACTTTTTTTCATTTGCCTTTTACGGATTATACATCGTGGTTCATGGCCATTGGAGTGGCATTATTAGTCGGAACTGTGATGGGTGCAATTCCAAGCGGAGGTATGCTAGGGGAAATGCTCATTCTTTCCGTGTATGGTTTCCCCAAAGAAGCTTTGATGCTTATTGCGGTGATAAGTTTAATTATCGATCCTCCTGCGACATTATTGAATACAATGGGTAATACGGTGGCAAGTTTATTGGTTGATAGGGCAAGCGTTAAAAATATTTCCAAAAATCGCTGAACTGTAGGGGCGAATATTATTCGCCAGCACATTCATATTGAAAACTATGCTTAGGAACTATTTTCAATTTATTCAGTTTATAACAAATGCAAAATAGCATTGGCAGCTAAGAGTGTAGGTGAAATCACATGCGTAGCACCGGTGTTTTGAGCTGTCTCAATATTATCTTCGTATAAAACACGAATAATAATTTGATAAGAGGCGCCATATTGTTTTTTGAGTAAATGTGCATTAATAGCCGCAAGAATATTTTCACTATCTGATTCTGAGATGGCAATTATACAGCGACAAAACTCAATATTGGCACTGATCAAATTATCTTTTCGGTTAGGACAGTGAGTGTAAATGAGATTAGACTGTTCAAGCTCAGGATGCTGCGCTTTATCTAATAAAATATAGGGAATGCTGTGTTGTGTAAGTTTAGTAATGAGTGATTCTGTAAGGGCGCTATATCCGCATAATATAATATGATTTTTCATGTGTATTTTTCTCCCTTGAAGCCTGCTGGCGATTTTATTTAAGTGAATAACTGCTTGAGAGCATGCGATGCTAAAAAAAGTAGCAAAAATACCAAATCCCCAAAACAGCATGCTGATAATAAAATGTTTAGCTGAAGAAGTTTCAGGAGAAATATTATTATCACCTAGAGTACTAAATACAACGACAGCGTAATAAAAGGAATCATAAAGCGTATTAATATTTGTAAATTGGTGACGTAAAAAATAGATGCCAAATGTGCCATAAGAGAGGGCTATAATTAAAGCCACAAACAGAATAAAATAAAAAGTATTTATGGTGGAAAAAAAACGATGTAATCTTTTTTTTAATTTTGTTAGCATATTTTTTGTGAAAAATTGAAAGCTTTACGCATTTCTAGGATAATATCAGGATATAGTAACTTTTAACAAGAGTGTGAAATATAATGCTTGATTTATCTTTATTACGGGAAACAGAAGTATCAGAATCGCCTTTTCCTTTTCTCATTGTGCCACAATTCGTGACTAAAGAGGCGTGTGCTGCTATCAATCAAGATTTTCCAAAAGTACAATCTGCAGGAAGTTACCCTTTAAGCTCTTTACAATATGGCTCACAGTTTCAAGAGTTTATCCGTAAAATTCAAGGGCCTGAGTTTCGAGATATTGTGGCTGAAAAGCTTAAGATATCTCTTGATAATCTGCCTACTTTAGTGACAGTTCGCGGAAAGTCGCAAGCTCGCGATGGTCGCATCCACGTGGATTCGAAAACAAAAGTAGTGACAGTCCTTATTTATATGAATCCTTCTTGGGAAGAGCATGGAGGCCGTTTACGGCTACTCAATTCATCTACAAATATTGATGATTATTTTGCTGAAGTGCCACCTGTCGAAGGAACAATGATTCTTTTTACGGTAACACCTAATTGCTGGCATGGCCATTTACCTTTTATTGGCGAACGTAGAGTTATTCAACTAAATTGGCTCACAAGTCAAAAAGTCGTTAATAATATGAATGCACGTCATTCATTCACCGCTAAAATCAAAAAATTGAAAAACTGGTTGGGTTTAAGCGAGTATTAGAAGTATCAAGAGAATACGTTATTTATATTGCCATATAGTTTTAAAAGAAAAAAATTAGCGAGAGAAGATAACGTTATTCAAATCAATATGTTTATTTCCAGAGTTCTGCGTTGATAGCTTCGTGTAATTTTAATGCTTCTTTTCGAGCGGCTTCTGCAAAATCTGTTTTTTGAGAGGCAAAAATGATGCTTCGAGAGACACTTATTATTATGCCGCTGTTTAAGCTATTTTTACTTGCTGCAATGGTTTTTTGAAGATCTCCGCCTTGAGCACCAATGCCGGGAATGAGAAGAGGAACATCATCGCCAACAACTTCTCGAATAGTACGAATTTCTTCTGGATGAGTAGCCCCCGCAACGAGGCCGCAGTTGCGATGAGCATTCCACTTTTTGGCTACATGCCGAGCAACAACACGATAGAAGGGTTCGCCATTAACAAGTAAATGTTGAAATTCACCGCTGCCAGGATTGGATGTTCGACATAAAACGATAATGCCTTTACTTTTGCATTCTAAGAATGGACGAAGGGCTTCGGCACCTAAATAAGGATGTACAGTAATGGCATCTGCATTGAGATATTCAAACGCTTCTTGAATATAACCAACGTTTGTATTATCAATGTCGGCACGTTTAGCATCTAAAATGACTGGAACATCAGGGGCTTTATGATTTATATAGGCAATTATTTGATGTAGTACCGATAAACCAGGACCACCATGTGCCTCATAAAATGCTGCATTGGGTTTATAAGCACAAACAAGATCATGAGTTGCGTCAATAATGGCTTTATTGAAAGCCAGCAAACTCATTTCTGGGTTTTGATGATTTCGGAGATGAGAAGGAATTTGTGTGTAGTCACTGTCCAGGCCGACACACAGAAAGTGTTTCTCATTCCACCGTTTTTCCAGTAATATGCGAAAGTCTCGCTTATTGCTCATGCCGCAGATTTGTCTAATTGAACTAATGCCTTTTTAAGTTTTTCCAGAGCATTTTTTTCCAATTGTCGAATGCGCTCTGCTGAGACGCTATACTGAGCAGCTAATTGATGCAATGTCGCCTTTTTATCAACTAACCAGCGTTGTTTTAAAATATCTTGACTCCGAGCATCCAAACTTTGCATGGCTCTTGCAAGATTTTCTTTATCATTTTCTTCTTTATTATCCGCTTCAAGGAGGCGGGAAGGCTCCATGCTAAAATCTTCGAGATAATGCTCTGGGCTGACGTAACTTGAATCATTATCAGAATCTTCGTGCGCATCATAAGCCGCGTCCATGGCATTTAAACGCTCTTCCATGTGTAAAACATCTTTAGGAGTCACGCCAAGATCTTCGGCCACACTGTTCACTTCGTCTTTAGTTAACCAACCCAAACGTTTTTTCATTTGGCGTAAGTTAAAGAAAAGTTTTCTTTGTGCTTTGGTTGTGGCGATTTTTACAATACGCCAATTTTTTAACACAAACTCATGAATTTCTGCTTTAATCCAATGTACCGCAAAAGAAACCAGCCGTACACCAACAGCAGGATCAAAGCGTTTAACTGCTTTCATTAGGCCAATATTACCTTCTTGGATTAAATCATTTAGGGGTAAACCATATCCAACGTAACCTTTGGCAATACGAACAACGTAGCGCAAATGAGCTAAAACTAATTTACGCGCTGCTTCGACATCGCCATTTTGTAAAAGTTTTTCTGCTAAACTATGTTCTTCTTCTGCACTGAGCATTGGAAGCTGATTGACATAGTGCATATAAGCTTCAAGTGATCCAATGGTTAAACCATTGGCGGTAACAGGCTGCAATGACATGTTCATAATTTTAGTTTGTGTTTTTGGTTAAAAAAAATGTCCTTGTGTAATTGTAACACAATTTTTAATCTTTTAGCAATCCAAGTTCTCTCACCATGTCACGTTCTGAACGAAGTTCATCATGCGAGCGTTGAATTTGTTTTTGAGCAAATTCATCATGCTGTATGCCTTCAACAGTAATTACCTTGCCATTTTCTGTTCGGCAAGGGAAAGAAAACATGATTCCTTTTTCAATGCCATATTCTCCTTGGGAATATTTTGCCATTGAGTACGTTTGACCTTTGGGGGTGTCATTGTCTAAATGATAAATACTTTGGACAATAGCATTTGCTGCAGAACCAGCAGAAGACGCGCCACGTTGTTTTATCACTGCGGCACCACGTTGTTGAATGGTTGGTAAAAATGTACTCTCAACCCAAGCTTGATCGTGAATTTGCTCAAAAGCATTTTTGCCATTAATGTGGGCGTGATAAATGTCAGGAAATTGAGTAGCTGAGTGATTTCCCCAAACATTCATGTTGGAGATGGCTGTGATATCTACGCCAGCTTTTTTTGCCAATAAAGTTGTTGCACGCAACTCATCAAGCATCATCATGGCATAAAAACGATCAGCCGGAATATCTTTAGCATGATTTAAAGCGATGAGCGCATTGGTATTACAAGGATTACCCACCACAAAAATACGTACATCATCGGCTGCATTGTCATTAATCGCTTTGCCTTGTTCAATAAATAATTTGCCATTAATACCTAATAAATCAGAACGCTCCATGCCTTGTTTACGAGGAACAGCACCAACAAGAATTGCCCAATTAATATCAGACATTGCTGTGTTGAGTTCGGAAGTACAGGTGATTTTCTTTAATAAAGGAAAAGCACAATCGTCTAATTCCATCGCGACACCTTCAAGGCTGCCCATTGCTGCAGGAAGTTCAAGCATTTGGAGTTCAATGTCCACATCAGGCCCAAACATTTGCCCAGAAGCAATACGAAAAACCAAAGCATAACCAATTTGACCGGCAGCTCCGGTGACGGCAATTTTAACGCGCTTTCGAACAGACATAGCTTTCTCCTATTGATGTAATTTGAGGCAAGGAAGTATAATGGAAAAATGATGATAAATCCAATCCCCTTAAGTCTTTATATTCATATTCCGTGGTGTGTGCGTAAGTGTCCTTATTGTGATTTTAATTCGCATACGCTTAAGAAAGAAGAAAATCATGAGGCAGAATATATTGATACATTAATTGCAGACTTTCTTGAAAGTTTAAATGATATTCAGGGGCGACGGTTACACTCTGTTTTTTTGGGTGGTGGAACGCCGAGTTTATTTAAACCTGAAAGTTATGAACGTTTGTTTAATGTGATTTTTCAAAATGTTCCGACAGAAAAAAACATAGAAATTACCCTTGAAGGGAATCCTGGAACCGTAGATATGAATTACTTCAAGGGATATCGTGAAGTAGGCATTAATCGATTATCTTTGGGTGTGCAAAGTTTTGCGCCTGAAAAACTAAAGCAACTAGGACGCATTCATTCATCGGAGCAAGCAAAAAATGCTTTTTATATGGCACGAGAAGTAGGGTTTGATAATATCAACATTGATTTAATGTTTGGTTTGCCTGATCAAACAATGAAAGAAGCATTAATGGATATAGAGCAAGCAATACGACTTAACCCAGAACATTTATCTTGGTATCAATTAACGCTAGAGCCGAATACTATTTTCTATAAACGTCCTCCTAAATTGCCTGATGAAGAAAAGTTGTGGGAAATTGAAGTAGAAGGAAAGAAAGTAATTGAGCAGAATTATCAGCAATATGAGATTTCAGCCTACAGTAAACCAAATCAATATTCACGTCATAACTTAAATTATTGGCTGTTTGGTGACTACATAGGTATTGGAGCTGGAGCACATGGAAAAATAACCGTCATAGAAGACAATACATTTAAAATTATGCGTTCTCAAAAAAAGCGTCAACCTGCTGATTATATGAATAATAAAAAAACAAAAGTAGCACAAATATCAGAAGTGCCCTCTAAAGAGATTTTATTTGAATTCATGCTTAATGCTTTACGATTATATCAACCTATACCTTATGCATTATTAATGCAACGCACGGCTTTACATGAGAAAGATTATCAAGAAAAATTAATATACGCTAAAAACAAGGGATTATTAATTGGCGACGAAAAAAATTTTTGGGTTACATCCCTTGGGCATCAATACCTGAATGACCTTCAGGAAAGCTTTTTATAAAATATTTCAAATTTTTTTGTTATAGGGTATTGACATGTCCGCAGAAAGGAGTAGAATGCACGTTCCCTGAGAGAT
>JAJZTL010000003.1 GCA_021848965.1 Pseudomonadota bacterium | reverse complement strand
TGGGAGTATTAAAAGAATTGTGTCTAATAGAAGCGAGGTAGTTGCAAACTACCTTTAATTTGAGAAGATCTTCTCTTCTAAATAACAAACAAATAAAAAGAGAAGATCTATGAATGAGGCACTTTATATGACAATGACAAATCGTCACGAGCACCTTGCCAATCACTTGGCAAAAAATATTTTAGATGAGATTCAATCCGGTAACAAGGTCAGTCCGGCGCAAATTTTACAAACCAGCATGAATCTCTTAATGCAAGCAGAGCGCCAATTACATCTGGAACAAAACCCAGATGACAAAGGCAATGGTTTTTTTGAAAGAGAATTAGGCACGCCTATGGGCAAGCTCAGCTTATCAGTTCCTCGGGATAGAGATGGCGATTTCAGACCCGCTATTTTGCCTCCTTTATATCAACGTGATTATGAGGAACGAGAAGCATTACTTGAGTCTTTATTAATAAATGGCTACTCCCCTCAACAAATTCAAAAAACTTTAAAAGCACTGAATTTACATTATAACCCCGAAGAAATTGATTCCCTGAAAAAACATTATCATCAGCTATTCGAACAGTGGCAACAACGAGAGCTACCTTCCGATGTCATGGGACTTTTTATTGACGCTTATCATGCTGAAGCACTTCTCAATGATAAAGTGAGAAAAGTGGTCATCTATGTTGTCATAGGTATTGATTTTACTGCTCATAAATCACTTTATGGCCTTTATATTTATGCCGGAAATGAGTCGAAAGCTTTTTGGTTACAAACACTCAATCAATTAATTCAACGCGGTGCAAAAAATCCGTTATTTATTGTTTCGGATGATTTCTCTGGATTGAAAGAAGCTATTGGCACCTTGTATCCACAAGCTTATCATCAGTTGTGTTTTATTCATATGCAGCGCAATGTTCACAAAAATATGGGGAAAAGCGACGCCCAAGCTTTTAACCAAACACTTCAAACCATCAAATTGTTAAATAACCAAGAACAAGCAGAACAACAATTTACAACACTCTGCCAACAATATGAAGCAAGTTATCCTTTTTTTATGCAGGCACTAATTAGCAAAAAATCTCATTATTTAGCCTTCTTAGCATTGCCACAAGAAGTGCGTAAGTATTTTTATACCACGAATACCGTTGAGTCTTTCAATTCTATTCTTGAAAAAAATAGACAACGTATGGGAGGATTTTTTCAATCGGAAGAAGCTCTTAAGGTCAATGTCTTTTTAACATTACGACGGCTTCATCAAGCTAAATGGCGAAATGGCATGCCACTGGTTAAAAATAACTTGTATGGCATAAGGCAATTGTTTGCCACACGTTATGAACGGCTTCCACAAGATATACAACATACGTTAACTTAATTTCTTATTTAACTTATTGATATGCGGAGAAAATATGACTTAAAATAATAACTCTTTAAAATTGAACTCAGACACAATTTAGTAGATAAGTCTCACCGGGCTCATTATAATTAATTTAACTTAATAATTTATTAAATTTTTACAACGTTTGATATTTTCTCATCTGGCTTAATATTGCCTGATAAATTTCTTTCATTAACTCTCCAGGAATATTGTGCTTATTAGTATATGAGGATACACGCTCGAGAATTTCTTGCTCGCGCTGAACATCTAAATGAGCAGTTTTCTTTAATTGTGCTGCTTTTTTAGCGCATATAAAACGTTCCATTAGCAGCTGAGTAATTTGGTTGTCTAATGTATCAATTTTTTTTCGGACATCCAAAAGATTTTCTTTGGTTTTTTTCTTCTTTAATAAAACATAAAGAGCCCCGGCTCCGCCTTCTTTCGGCTGTGCCGAACAAAAAAATAAGACCCACGGAATTTGTTTTAGCCAATGAACGACATGATTTTTTAACATAGCCTGGCGTCCTTTTCCATGAATAATGAGTACGCCTTGTTTTTGCTCTTGATGAGCTTGCTGCAGCACAAAAGATAACTTATCTCGAGCCGTCTCAATAGATTCTCCATGCAAATCCAATTGAGACTCCATCAGATATTCTCCACGTTGAATTTTTCGGATAAGTTGGGGAGATAAACCTATATCAGGTGCTTGATAGGATACTTTATCTTCGGCTGATAATGTTTCAGCATAATTATCGGATAATGCTAGTAGGGGCGAATAATATTCGCCCTGAGAATATTCGTCACTCCTTTTTTTGGCCATTGAACGAGGGCGAATATTATTCGCCCCTACATTTTTTTTCTGTTTTAATGGTTTAACCTGCCCCACCATTTTTCTGAATAACTCATTATCTTCTTTCTGCATATTTGATATAATAAAGTATTAATTTAAAGTGAGACGAAAATACCATGACTGATTTCTCTTTACAAACGTTACTTGACTTTCTGCGCTGGAGTGTCAGCCAAATGAATGCCAATGCTGCTTATTTTGGCCATGGCACTGACAATAGTGATGATGAAGCCATGTTATTACTCTCCGATACACTTCATCTACCTTACCCCATAAAACCAGAATATCTGCATGCGCGTTTAACAGAAGCAGAAAAAAAACAACTTTTATTTTTGCTTCAACGCCGTATAGAAGAAAAAATACCCATGCCTTATTTAATTCATAAAGCGTGGTTTTGTGGTTTAGAGTTCTACGTTGATCCACGTGTTCTGATTCCACGTTCCCCCATTGGAGAACTGATTGAAAATCAATTTTCTCCTTGGATAGAACCTTCTCTCGTGCAAAACGTTTTAGATTTATGTACCGGAAGTGGGTGCATTGCCATTGCGTGTTCTCATGTTTTTCCTGAAGCGCATGTTGATGCTGTGGATATTTGTCCTGAGGCATTAGAAGTTGCATCCAAGAACATTCAACTGCATCAGTCTGAATCAAGTGTTTCTCTCTGGCAATCCAATTTATTTCAAGCCTTACCTCCTAAAACAGGTTATGACATTATTGTAAGTAACCCCCCCTATATCAGTGCCGCCGAATTAGCCACCCTTCCTCCTGAATATCATCATGAACCTACGCACGCTCTTTTAGCTCATCCCAACTCTCCTCATGGCCTTGAGATTATTGATAAAATACTTGCTCAAGCAGGTGAGCATTTAAGCCCTCACGGTATTTTAATTGTCGAAGTAGGTAATGCCGAAGAGGCTCTGATAGAAAAATATCCTGATATTCCTTTTTTATGGCTTGAGTTTGAACATGGCGGAACAGGCGTTTTTCTGCTCACAGCACAACAGTGTAAAGATATTATTGCAGAACGAGAATAATAGTGACATATGACATACGAAGAACTGTTAAAAATAAAAAAACAATTGGATGTGGCTTATAAAAAAGAAATTGCGATCCAACATCAAAATCGAAGAAGAAACTTACGTTTCCAACAATCTGAAATAAAAAAAATAACTCCTGAGGAACGAAAGGATATCGGCTCATCCAAGCCACACTCCGAAGCTTTTGTTCTGGTGCTTGGAATAAAGGCTCTGGAAGAAAATCGAATTAAAAAACTTTATACTTACAAAAAAGGCAAAAAAGAGTTTGACTCATGGTTTCATCAACAAAATGCAAATTCCAAAGAACCTATTGTTATTCCCGAAAATATTTTCAAATGTTTTCAAGAATCCTCTCTTATCACACAAGCATTATCTGAAATAAGGCCTTCTTTCTGGGACTCCTGTAAGTCTGCTGTCCAAAGCTTTAAGACATGGGCAAAATCTTTCTGGCAACCTGCCTCTGTCGTTACCCCTACCCCGCCATCACCTTCTCGCATTTCCAATAAATCTACTTCATCAACTGGCTCCCTCTCTTCACAAGATTCACGAAGCACAGGCTTCACTTCTTTTCAAAAGAGTGCTCTCTCAAATGTGTCAGATACCAGCACTTTGGCATATGACGTTCACCACACACCTATAGAATCTGAATCTGATTTTAGAAAGCAGGTAGATGCCGCCCCTGATAAAGCCAATTTCGTTAATAGTGTATTTGAAAATCTATCTGCGTCGCAAAATTTGAGCACTGATAGTCAAGCAACAGAAGTATATCATTTCCCTGAGAGTCATGAAGAAAGTGCCACCTCCTCACTTGATAATCGAGAAGTTAAAGCAAAATTTCAATAGAAATTAGCGCAAAACCTAGCTTTCTAGAATCCTCCCCCATATTAAGTGATTGAGGACTAGTAGCATTTAACATTTTTATAGTTATTTCAACTTTGTTTTCATTATGATGACTATCTTTTTGTTGATTTATATTTAAAATAACTTCTTGAAGTTCATTACCATAACGAAAGTCACATGTTTGCAACACTTCCCCTTGGTAATTGCTAAACTCATAACTCTGTCGCGCATAGGCAGCAGTTACAAAACCCATATATCCTAATTTTATCTTAAATTGGGGGGGTAAATGTTTAGCCATAATGATAAAAGTAGCTGTGTCTTCACTTGTCCACACTCCCCAATCTTCCACAGAGGACCACCCATGACCAAGAAGGCTATTAAAGCGAGAAGAGGAAAAAGTTTCACCTAATTTTGAATATGAACTAAAATTTTTATAATCAAAACCAAATGTAATACGATCTCCTAAATTCAGTCCTTCACTTTGAATTGCATTAGCTATCTTAACTTTTTTTTGCACTGTTGTTTGGGCAATGCTTTGAGTTAAAAGTGTTTCCAAACCTTGAAAAGGGTGCTTATGATGTGCTTCATCGGGAATGCTTAATAATCGGACATCATGTACAGCACCATAAGGCCCTAAATAAAAATAATCAATGGCTTGCCAATTTTTTCTATCCAATAACCAGAGTCCAGCCACTGAATTTCCACGCTGTATTTTAGGAGTAACTTGTGTCTCACCTACAAGCACAAAATCGGCAGCAGCCGCTAATCCACGTGTAAAAATATGTGTTCCGGACTTCCATAAAGTAATTGCTTTTTCTTGACCTATTTCAATAAGTTGCCCTTTTTCACTTCCACAACTAATTTTTTGTCCGTCATTAGTCACCCAAATATTATGTAAGTGTTTATGATCTTTTACTGGTTGTATAGCGATCAGCTCTAAACCGGGATAAGTCAAAGTAACTAAAGACGACCCTTTGTTATTACCATGAGCAACCACGTACAGATGCTTATCTTTTTCAAAAACAGAGTTTAAATGATCGCCCTCTTCTTTGCTGCCATCATCTAATGTAATACGATCCCAGCGTTGAGACGAAACTTTTATATCTTGAACAATATGAGGTTTGGCTAAATCAAGTATGGAAAGAGAATTACGTCCAGTATTCGTGCAAATTACTTTTCCATCAGAGGCACAAAGAATTTGATGAGGATCGGCTAAAAAAGGAGGTGTTTCTATCGAGCCATAAGAAAGAATACCTATTTCCGATAAAACAAGATTTAAAAGAGGATTATTATCATTTACAAGACCTTTGGCTTGCAGCATATTGTTAGATAGTACTAAATCTGTTCCATTAGGAAACCAAGAGATACCAAAATAATCTACATAATCACTTTTTAATGGCATCACGTCTTTTGTATTTAAATTGACTAAAAGTAATGCTGTATTTGTGGAAACAATAGCAAAAACGGCTTTACTCTCAGCTGAATGTTCTAACATTGCTTTACGTTTTACTTCATTTTTGAGACATTCTTCGTTTAATAATTCTTGTATCATATTACTCATAATATTGTTTTAAAAATTAGTGTTTATACTAAAGCCTCGTCTTTATAGAGTCAATCGTTGACAACTCTTAGGTGACCGTCATACTTAAATATGTTTATAATGTTTTAGCAGTCTAATTGAGTTTAATGACATTACAATAAATAGCATGTCTCACTCACTTATTAAATAGATACAAATTTTGTAGCTATGAGTCGTTTCGCAGTTAACCAACCTTCTGAAGATATTTGACCCAATCCAAGAAAGTTATTATGGGTGTCATATAATCGATACAATCCTTCTAACGATACCGTCTCTGTTTTAGTAAGTTTTTTTCCCTGTTGTATTGCTTTACTTTCTTCTGCCTCAAGAACTAATGATGGGTAATTCATCACTGCTGTATCCATAGGTAATAATAATTTTTCTAGCACTTCTGGCTTATCAATAAAAGATTTCAATTGTTCGAGCGTAAACGAATTTTCTAACACATAAGGTCCCGCTTTATCACGGCGGAGATTTAATAAATAAGCCCCTGAATAAAGTGATTTTCCAATATCTTCAATAAGCGTTCGAATATAAGTTCCTTTGCTACAGTGTACTGAAATTTCAAAATCAGGGTAATGATATGCATTAAGTTGGATATCATAAATTGTTACTTGCCTCGCTTTTTTTTCCATTTCATGGGTGTCTAATATTTGACCTTTGCGCGCTAATTTATAAAGAGGTACCCCGTCTTTTTTTAAGGCAGAATACAGTGGTGGAATTTGCTTAATTGTACCAATAAATGTTTTTAGAATGTCTTCAAAAGAAAAACGAGAAACAATCGGGGCATTATCAATACAACACAAGTCTCCTTCAGCATCACCAGTTACAGAAGTATATCCAAGCCGTCCCCACGCTGTGTATGCTTTATCAGCATCTAATAAATATTGACTAAATTTAGTGGCCTCTCCAAAGCAGATGGGTAACACGCCGGTTGCTAACGGATCAAGACTTCCTGTATGTCCTGCTTTTTTGGCATGATAAATACGTTTAACTTGTTGTAGTATCTTATTAGAACTGATGTTGTAGTCTTTATTTAAGACTACAACACCATTAATCCGGCAAGTGTTCAATTAAATGACTCAATTGGTTAGCTTTTTCTAATGCCTCATCATAGATAAAATGCAATCGAGGAACGATACGTAATTGAATAAATTGAGGCAACTGCGCACGTAGATAACCTGCAGCATGATTGAGAATTGCTGCAGCCTTTTTGCCTTCTGCAGCACCTTCAAGTGTCGTAAAATATACTTTAGCATGTGATAAATCAGGAGACACTAGCACATGAGAGAGAGTCACGATTTTGGGTAAACGTGGATCTCTCACCTCTTGCTGAATCAATTTAGCCAAGGTTTCTTGGATTAATTGTCCTGTTTTATCCGTACGCTTATATGCCATTATTTTATGCGGACTCGTTTTATGCGCCTTCTTTAGCATCAGAAAGACCTCGCTTAACTTCGACCATTTCGTAGACTTCAATTAAATCATGCGGCTTAACATCATTATAGTTTTTCACACCAATACCGCATTCAAAACCTTGTTTTACTTCGAGAACATCATCTTTAAAACGACGAAGTGATTCTAATGTTCCTTCATAAATTACCACATGATCACGCAACACTCGAATAGGATTATTTCGCTTAATAACCCCTTCTGTTACCATACACCCGGCAATAGCACCTAACTTAGGTGAACGGAAAACATCCCGAACTTCGGCCAATCCTGTAATTTGTTCTTTAAATGTAGGGGCCAACATACCCGTTAACGCCTGGGTAATTTCCTCAACCAAATCATAGATAACACTATAATAATAAATCTTAACGCTTTCTTGCTCCGCTAATCGGCGACTAGAAGCACTTGCACGAACGTTGAAACCAATTAATAATCCATTTGAGGCAATAGCTAACTGTACATCAGATTCTGTAATACCACCAACGCCACTAGCAACCACAACGACCTTTACTTCATCTGTAGATAATTTGATCAAAGAAGTATTAATCGCTTCAATAGAACCTTGAACATCAGCTTTTAGAACAATATTCAGTGTTTTCACTGCTGCCTGACCGGCGCCTTCAAATAAGTTTTCTAACGATGTTTTTTGACGTGCCAACTTCACATCACGATATTTTCCTTGTCGAAATAACGCCACTTCTCGCGCTTTCTTTTCATCTTCAACCACAATTACTTCATCCCCTGCATGAGGAATGCCAGAAAGCCCCAAGATTTCAACAGGCATAGAAGGTCCAGCAGAAAGTACCTGACCACCAGAATCTCCGATTAAAGCACGTACTTTACCATATTGAAACCCAGCTAAAACAAAGTCTCCTTTCTTTAAACAACCACTTTGCACCAATACTGTTGCCACAGGACCTTGTCCTTTATCTAATCGTGATTCGATTACGACACCTTTAGCGGTTCCTTCTGCTACAGATGAAAGCTCTAGAACTTCAGCTTGGAGTAAAATAGCGTCAAGTAACTCATCAACACCGAGACCAGTCTTTGCAGAAATTCCCACAAACATGCAGTCTCCGCCCCATTCTTCAGAAATAATTTCATGCATAGCAAGTTCGCTCTTAACACGTTCAGGATCAACTTCTGGCTTATCCATTTTGTTAATAGCAACAACAATAGGCACTTTAGCGGCTTTAGCATGCTGAATAGCTTCAACTGTTTGTGGCTTTACACCATCATCAGCAGCAACAATAAGGACTACTAAGTCAGTCACTTTTGCTCCACGCGCACGCATTGCAGTAAACGCAGCGTGTCCTGGAGTATCAAGGAATGTAATGTCTCCTTTTTCAGTAGAAACATGATAGGCACCAATATGTTGCGTAATTCCCCCTGCTTCCGCTAATGCTACGCGTGTACGTCGAATATAATCGAGAAGAGACGTTTTACCATGATCTACGTGTCCCATAATGGTAACCACGGGAGCACGCTTTACATGTTGGTATTCTTTTGCCGATGACTGAGCTAACGACTCTTCCATCGCATTTTCAGAAATTACTTTAGGTTTATGCCCCATTTCTTCTACAACAATAACAGCGGTATCTTGATCGATAACTTGGTTAATTGTTGCCATAGCTCCTAATTTCATCATAACTGTAATGACTTCAGCTGCCTTTACAGACATGCGTTTGGCTAGCTCAGCAACAGTAATGGTTTCAGTAATTAAAACCTCCTTGATAACAGGCGATGTTGGCTTTTCAAATTCTTGAGTTAACAATTGTTCTGCATGTTTCCTTTTATCTTCTTTATCTCTGCTACGTTTATCACCTGCTTTGTCATATTTTTTGCCTTTTTTATTCGCATGCTTTGATCCACCTTTTTTAAAACGATCGGCATAATCTTCAGATCCTACATTTTGAACAACTTCTTCTTCATGGCTTCCTTTAGTATGGTGCTTTCCTTTAACCTTAGCTTTTTTCTTATTTTTAGCCTCTTCTACTTCCGTAGCTTTTACAGGCTCATTCAGCGTTTCTTTTGGTGTCTCTGCTTCTGGAATAATTTCGGGTTCAGCAGTAATCTCAGAGATGATTTCGATAGATTCAACTTTACTCGCAGGCTCCTCATGTATTGGTAACTGTTCAACAACAGGACTTTCAGCAACGGAAAGCTCTTCTGCAGGAGCAATTGTTTGCTTCACATAAGTGCGCGTCTTTCTTACTTCAATATTAATAGTCTTTCCTCGATGAACATCATGTCCACCGCCACCACCCAATCTAACTTGACTGACGCTTTTTCGTTTAAGTGTAATACGTTGAGGTACCACATCTCCTTGCTCACCATGAGAACGCTTCAAATGTACAAGAAGAAGACGCTTTTGTTCTTCAGAAACTATTTGTTCTGCATCAGTAAAGATCAAACCTGCATCTTTTAACTGACTTAATAAACGATCAGCAGAAACACCAATAGTTTGAGCTAGTTGTTTTACAGTGACGTCTGCCATTTTATTCCCCCAAAAATTACCAAAGGGCGAATACTATTCGCCTCTATAAATATCTCTACACATTTGAATCTTTTTGAAACCAAGGTTCACGTGCTTTCATTATCAGCTGAGCCGCTCTTTCCTCTGTCATTCCTTCCACCAACATGATTTCATCGACAGACTGTTCTGCCAAATCTTCCATTGTTCGAATTCCTTGTTGTGATAACTGATATGCCAACGCCTCATCCATACCTTCCATTTCCAATAAATCTTGCGCTGGCTCTTGATTTCCAACTTGCTCTTCTGATGTCAATGCTTGAGTCAATAAAGCATCATTTGCTCGTGCACGCAACTCATCGACTAGCTCCTCATCAAATCCTTCAATCGCCAAGAAGTCCTCTCTTGGAACATAGGCCACTTCTTCAAGACTGGAAAAACCGACCTCAACCAATAAAGATGCCAATTCTTCATCAATTTGCAATACTCTTGTGAACAGATCTAATACTTTTGCAGATTCTTCTTCATTTTTTGCATTAAATTCTTCCACACTCATTACATTAAGGGTCCATCCTGTTAATTCAGTTGCAAGACGAACATTTTGCCCGCTTCGGCCAATCGCTTGTGAAAGCTGACTTGCCTCAATAGCTAAATCCATTGTATGCGTTTCTTCATCCATCACAATAGCTCGCGTTTCTGCAGGAGCCATTGCATTAATAACCAACTGTGCAGGATTACTATCCCACAGAACAATATCAACTCTTTCGCCACCTAACTCACTGGAAACAGCTTGAACACGAGCACCACGCATGCCTACGCATGCGCCAATAGGATCAATACGTCCATCGTTAGTTTTAACTGCAATTTTAGCACGTGCACCAGGATCTCGAGCTGCGGCTTTAATTTCGATAATCCCTTCACCAATTTCTGGTACTTCTATCTTAAATAACTCTATAAGCATTTCGGGACGAGTACGACTAACACATAATTGAGCGCCACGTGGTTGAGGATCTATTGCATATAACAATGATCTCACTCTATCGCCTACTCGAAATATTTCATTTGGTAACATTTCACTTCTAGGCAACGCAGCTTCAGCTTTTCCACCTAAATCAAGAAATACGACTTCACGCATGACCTTTTTGACAATACCCGTAATCAGAGTTCCTACTTTTTTCTCATATTCTTCAATGACTAATTGACGTTCAGCTTCACGTACTTTTTGAGCAATTACTTGTTTTGCCGCTTGAGCAGCAATTCGACCGAACTCAATGGAAGGTATAATTATTTCTATACGCTCGCCCAATGCAACCTTAGTATCTTTTTTCAATGCTTCTTCTAGAGTAACCTGTCTTTCAGGAAACAATTTTTCCTCTTCACTCACAATATCCCAATAACGAAAGGTTGTATAATCACCTGTTTTGTGATTAAGACTGACTCGAATACCTGACTCTTCACCGGTCTTCTTTTTGGTGGCAGATTCTAATGCTGATTGTATAGCATCCAATACCACGTCACGTGATACACCTTTTTCATTTGATACAGCTTCAGCCACTAACAATAATTCTTTGCTCATCGTCACCTACCTCTCCTAATGTCCAATACTTAATATATTTAAACACCTAATATTTATTACATTAAATTCGCTTTTACGATATCTATCATAGGTATTATTTTTGCTTCATTTTTTTCTTGAATAACAATCATACCATCATCACGAACTTCTATTAATTCCCCATTAAATTTTCGACGCCTTTCAATAGGATGTCTTAGTTGGAGTTGAATTTCTGAACCAATGTAACGCTGAAAGTGTTCTTCTTTAAATAAAGGTCGATTAATTCCTGGAGAAGATACTTCTAGCGTATATTGTCCTGTTACAGGAGAATGCATGTCCAAAAAAACACTGACTTCGCAACTTACTCGCTCACAATCATCAAGAGTTATTCCTTCGGGCTTATCAATGTAAACACGCAAAAGAGAATATTTACCTTGAGCAATCATTTCACATGCCCATAGTTGACACCCCAAATCTTCAACAATAGGCGTCAGCAATCTTTCGCATTCTGCATGAATCACCACAAGCTCCTGAAATAAAAAATATAAAAAAAAACCCCAAATATGGGGTTTTTTGCAAAAAATCAAATTTGGTAGCGGGGGCAGGATTTGAACCTACGACCTTCGGGTTATGAGCCCGACGAGCTACCAAGCTGCTCCACCCCGCATCAATTTAGAGAAGTGTAACAAACTCTTATAGATAAAGCAAGGAATTATTTCCACTACAATTATATTTACAGAAAATATTATTTTAGACTTCTTTCATTTAAATATTTCCTTAATATTTTTTTCCTATAATACTTCCAATTACATTTAACTTAGGTGAAACAACACATATGCATCCAGAAGAAACAATCACTTTTAAACAAATAATTGCTAGCTTACAACGCGAAGTTAAACAATTCATTAATAATAATGAATATGAATCAGCACTTGAACATTCGCAAAAAATTGCTGAGTTATCCGAACGTGTTTTTCTCGCAGACAATGATATCGATAATGCATTATCTTTGGCAGCCAACTTTGCAGAACTCAGTGCTATTTATAGTAAATTGAATGATTTTAAAAATGCTATTATTTATAGTGAGAGATCGTTGCAATTATTTGAGGGTAGCTATACTGCTTTATCCAATCAAGGATTAGCACATACAAAGGGTGCGTTGAAAATAAGGTATAAAATAGCTAATGCCTCAAGTTTTTTAGCCGAACAATATCAAAATCAAGCTAACTATCAAGATAAACAAACAGATCCTTCCGCATTCGAAGCGTCCTCTCAAGCTTTATATTTAATTACAGAAAAATTATATGCACAAGCATTAGGAATATACCGTCAGTTGGACACAACTCCTAGTGAATCTCAACTCCGCGCCCTTTATGGTTTTGCCTACGCTTCTGAAACACGAAAAAACTATGATACGGCTAAAATCAAATATCAAAAAGCACTTGAAATGTGTGAGCAAATAGAAAGCACGGCATCAACGATTATTTCCATAAAAACAAAAATGCATCTTGCGGATTTGCAGAAACTTAAAGGAAATAACTCAGCTGTTTCCCGATATTATACGGAAGCGCAACAACAAGCGACCCAGTTATTAAAACAACTCAAGTTAAATTTGTCGCACGAAAGCGAATTTAGTAAGAATGAGAAAATTTATGAACTATTAGAAATAATGGCTGAACTTCATGCAAAACAAGGCCATATCGAGAGTGCACTTGAACTACACAAACAAGCTTATAATATAAAACATAATATTAAAGAACCTCCATCAATGAAAGTATCTGTTGTTCAAAATGCAGTTACTTTCTCTTTATGGTCATCATCTCAAAAACACAATGATACTCTGCCATTTTCTTATGCACCTGGAATTAATATGTAAACACCTTAACCTAGACAATAAAACTATTTTGGGGCAGAATACCAGATTTTTAAGAAAACAACTTTAATACAATGGCAAAAATATTGGTTCTTCATGGCCCTAATTTGAACATGCTCGCGCAACGAGAAACAGAGTTTTATGGTCAGGAAAGCTTAACACTTATTAATGAACGTTTACAGAAAAAAATCCAAGAACGTGGGCATGAATACAGCACGTTTCAAAGTAATTCTGAATCAGATCTCATTGATGCTATTCATTCAGCGAAATGGCAGGGCATTCACTATATTATTTTTAATCCTGCGGCTTTTACTCACACGAGTATTGCGCTGAGAGATGCTCTATTAGCTGTAAAAATTCCTTTTATAGAAGTACATATTTCTAACATTCATCAACGAGAGGCCTTTCGCCAGGTCTCTTATTTTTCGGATATTGCACAAGGTGTCATTAGTGGTTTTGGAACACTAAGTTACGACTTAGCACTGCATGCAATTTTTTATGACATTAAACAACAAGAGAGTAAATAAAACGATGGCTTTCCCAGAAATTCGAGAAATAAAAAAAATTATTGATCTACTCCATGAAACAGACGTTTCTGAAATTGAAATCAAAAAAGGAGAAGAGTCTGTACGCATTAGTCGATTAACAACGTCTATGGTTGTTCAGCCTGCTCCAATTGCTCATGTTTCTTCTGCAGTTAGTGTACCGCCTCAAGCGATAAAAACTGACGTCATATCGGAGCCATCTGCTCATGACACTCCCTCTCACACAGGACACACAGTGCACTCTCCTATGGTTGGAACACTTTATACCTCTCCCTCTCCGGATGCTAAACCCTTTGTAGCAATAGGCCAACACGTCAATACCGGGGACACTCTATGTCTCATTGAAGCCATGAAAATGTTCAATGAAGTTGAAGCAGATAAAAGTGGAAAAATAACTGCAATTCTCGTCGAAACTGGAAAGCCTGTTGAATACAACCAACCCTTGTTTATTATTGAGTAAGTGAGTTTTTCATGACAACACCTATTTTAGATAAAGTTCTTATAGCCAATCGTGGCGAAATTGCTCTGAGAATTCTCAGAGCCTGCAAAGAACTAGGCATAAAAACCGTTGCTATTCATTCTGAAGCGGATCGAGATCTTCTCCATGTACGTTTAGCTGATGAGTCCGTTTGCATCGGACCTGCACCGGCAGCACAAAGTTATTTAAATATTCCTGCCATTATCAGTGCCGCAGAAATTACTCATACTGTCGCCATTCATCCAGGCTATGGCTTTCTTGCTGAAAGTGCCCATTTTGCTGACATGGTGGAAAAAAGTGGTTTTATTTTTATTGGTCCACGATCTGAAAGCATTCGATTAATGGGAGATAAAGTCTCTGCCATTCATGCAATGAAAAAAGCCGGAGTTCCTTGTGTTCCTGGTTCTGACGGTCCATTAACACAAGATAATACCCGTAATTTAGAAATCGCGCGAAAAATTGGTTATCCTGTGATGATCAAAGCTTCTGGCGGCGGCGGTGGGCGCGGAATGCGTGCAGTACACAGCGAAGAACATTTAATTCGTTCAATCGCCCTTACACGAACAGAAGCAAAAGCAGCTTTTGGTGATGATACGGTCTACATGGAAAAATTTTTAGAAAATCCACGTCATATCGAATTTCAAGTATTAGGTGATGGCAAAGGTCATGCCGTTCATTTAGGCGAGCGCGATTGCTCCATGCAACGACGCCATCAAAAAGTGATAGAAGAAGCTCCTGCTGTCGGTATCACTGATAAAGCCCGAAAGGCCATGGGTGAGCGTGTTGTTCACGCATGTGAAATAATGAAATATCGTGGCGCAGGGACATTCGAATTTTTATATGAAAAAGGTGAGTTTTATTTCATTGAAATGAATACACGCGTGCAAGTCGAACATCCTGTCTCAGAACTCATTACAGGCATTGATATTGTTAAAGAACAAATCAAAATTGCTGCAGGACTTCCTTTTACATTAAGGCAAAAAGATATCATATTTAAAGGCCATGCCATCGAATGCCGTATTAACGCGGAAGATCCAAAAAACTTTATTCCATGCCCAGGAAAAATTAATTTATACCACCCTCCTGGTGGTCCTGGAATACGCGTTGAAAGTCATGTGTATACCAGCTACACCGTTCCTCCTTATTATGATTCAATGATTGGAAAAATCATTGCTTATGGCGACGATCGAGCTGCCGCTCTTGCACGCTTACGCAATGCTTTAGACGAAACCGTCATTGAAGGCATAAAAACCAACATTGGACTTCATCAAAAAATATTAAAAGATGATGCTTTTATTGAAGGTGGTACCAATATTCACTATTTAGAAAAAAAACTATCTGATCATTAAGAGGTATTAAATCATGGCGTCTCAAAATGCTTTTCCTAGAAATGCTTTTTATGCTCAATCAGGTGGTGTAACTTCTGTGATTAATGCAACCGCATGTGGTCTCATTGAAACAGCACGTCAACATCCGGACAAAATAGGCAAAGTTTTTGCAGGCAGAAATGGTATTATTGGTGCATTAACAGAAGATTTAATTGACACGGGTTATGAGTCATCTGAAGCCATTGCAGCTCTGAAATATACCCCTGCAGGTGCTTTTGGCTCATGTCGCTATAAACTCAAATCATTAGAAGAAAATGAAGCTCAATATCGACGTTTAATGGAAGTTTTTGCAGCTCATAATATTGGTTACTTTTTCTATAATGGTGGTGGTGATTCCCAAGATACAGCCAATAAAGTTTCTCAATTGGGCGAAAAAATGGGTTATCCCTTAACCTGTATCGGTATTCCTAAAACAGTGGATAATGATCTTCCATTTACCGATAACTGCCCTGGATTTGCCTCTGTTGCCAAATACGTTGCTGTCTCAATTCTCGAAGCAGGTTTAGATGTTGCTTCTATGGCAGCAACTTCAACCAAAGTTTTTATCTTAGAAGTAATGGGACGACACGCAGGCTGGATTGCTGCTGCAGGTGGTTTAGCTGCCAGACAGGCAGGCGAAGCGCCGCACATTATACTTTTTCCAGAAATTCCTTTCCAAGCAGAAGTCTTTCTAAAAAAAGTCGATGAATGTATCAAACAATGGGGATATTGCACTATTGTCACTTCTGAGGGTGTCAAAAATGAAACTGGGCAATTTCTTTCAGATGCAGGCTTAAAGGATGCATTTGGACATACTCAATTAGGTGGTGTAGCTCCTGAACTTGCTCAATTAATTAAAAATCAATTGGGATACAAATACCATTGGGCTGTTGCAGATTATTTGCAACGCGCAGCAAGACACATTGCCTCAACAGCCGATGTGGAACAAGCCTATGCATTAGGCAAAGCGGCGGTAGAACTTGCATTATCAGGAAAAAATGCACGCATGCCCGTTATTATTCGTGATAATGATGAGCCATATCAATGGCACATTGAAGATGTTGCGCTTGCAGAGGTAGCCAATGTCGAAAAAAAAATGCCTAGAGATTTTATTACGCCTGATGGTTTTGGTATTACAGAAAAATGCCGTACTTATTTATCTCCCCTGATTGAGGGAGAGGCATATCCTCCTTATCATCGCGGTCTACCTTCTTATGTTCGCCTTAAAAATACTGCGGTAACTAAGAAGCTATCTGAATCATTTACATTATAATACAATGTATTAAAAAGAGCGGCAGAGTAGATTTTTTGCTTTGCAAGACTAGACTTACACATCATAACCCTTTAGAATGCTGCTGT
This sequence comes from Pseudomonadota bacterium, assembly GCA_021848965.1. Lineage (GTDB taxonomy): Bacteria > Pseudomonadota > Gammaproteobacteria > Legionellales > Legionellaceae > CABHON01. The sequence goes on along the minus strand of JAJZTL010000003.1, from coordinate 37,031 downwards.
TTTTTACGGGTGAGGAATCATTATGTCAATTCAAAAAAGTAATATCTCTGTCGAAAAATATATTCCCAAACCAGGGGAAGAGTATATGAATGATAGTCAGCGTAAGCACCTAGAAAAGATTCTATTGGCTTGGCGACAATCATTAATGGAAAAAGTTGACGATACTGTCTCTCAAATGAAAGATGAGGCCGCAAATTTTCCTGATCCCAATGATCGAGCTTCACAAGAAGAAGAATTTAGCATTGAGCTACGCACTCGTGATCGAGAACGAAAACTTATCAAAAAAATTGAAGAATCTCTTGAACATCTTTGGCATGAAGATTTTGGATATTGCGAAATGTGCGGTATTGAGATTGGCTTTGCTCGACTTGAGGCGAGACCTACTGCAACACTTTGTATTGATTGTAAAACTTTGGCTGAGATAAAAGAAAAACAGGTAGCTACTGAATAATACTCTTCGCACTGATAGTTTCAGCTGTGTTGTAAGCTGCATCGACTTCAATTATGTACTAATCGTACACTCATTCGTCTGCTTCGCTTACGCCTTGCTGAAAAAATCATTGCTGCGAGTATCCGACTCAAGGTTATTTCTATGACAAATTTAGTAAGTAAAATTAATCCTCAAAGTGAAGAGTTTCGAAAAAATCAAGCTTTTGTCCAATCGTTAGTCGATGATCTAAAAGAAACGATAAAACAAATTGCTTTAGGCGGAAATGAAAAAGCTCGAGAACGCCACAAAAGCCATGGAAAATTACTTCCTAGAGAACGATTAGCTGAATTACTTGATAAAGGCAGCCCATTTCTTGAATTATCGCAATTAGCGGGATATAACCTTTATGACGATGATGAGCTTCCTGCCGGAGGTATCATTACAGGGATAGGCCGTATCTCTGGACAAGAGTGTGTCATTATCATTAATGACGCAACCGTAAAAGGTGGAACATATTATCCTATTACCATTAAAAAACATCTTCGGGCTCAACAAATCGCCTTAGAAAATCATCTTCCCTGTATCTATTTAGTTGATTCCGGTGGAGCTTTTTTACCGAAACAAGATGAAGTTTTTCCCGATCATGATCACTTTGGACGTATTTTTTATAATCAAGCGCGATTATCTGCACTGAATATTCCGCAAATTGCCGTAGTGATGGGTTCATGTACTGCTGGTGGTGCTTATGTGCCAGCCATGGCGGATGAATCAATTATGGTCAGAAACCAAGCAACCATTTTTTTAGGTGGTCCTCCTTTAGTTAAAGCAGCCACAGGCGAAGTCATTAGCGCCGAAGCTCTTGGTGGTGCTGAGGTTCACTGTAAACAATCAGGTGTTTCGGATCATTACGCAGAGAGTGATGCCCATGCACTTAGCATTGCACGACGTTCGGTAAGTCATCTTAATCGCCCTCGGTTTTCTTTTCCTGGAACAACTTCCTCTAAAGAACCTCTTTATAAAGCTGAGGAATTATATGGCTTAATTCCGGCCGATCCGCGAAAACCATTTGATATTCGCGAAATTTTAGCACGCATTCTTGATGATTCTAACTTAGACGAATTTAAACCCTTATATGGAACAACGCTCGTCTGTGGGTTTGCTCACATCCATGGCTTTCCCGTAGGCATTATTGCCAATAATGGTATTTTATTTTCAGAATCAGCACTCAAAGGCACCCATTTTATTGAATTATGTTGTCAACGAGGCATTCCTTTAGTTTTTTTTCAAAATATTACTGGATTTATGGTAGGAAGCAAATACGAAGCTTCGGGCATTGCTAAAAATGGTGCTAAAATGGTTACCGCTGTTTCCTGCGCTAATGTACCTAAATTTACTGTTATTGTCGGCGGCAGCTTCGGCGCAGGAAACTACGCCATGTGTGGCCGCGCTTATCAACCACGCTTTTTATGGATGTGGCCTAACGCACGTATTTCTGTCATGGGTGGAGAACAAGCTGCCAATGTAATGGCGCAAATAACGCGAGAAAAAATGGAAAAAGCGGGGAAAACCTGGTCAGTCGAAGAGGAAGAAGCTTTTAAGAAGCCGATTCGTGAGCAATATGAAACACAAGGTCATCCTTATTATGCTAGCGCTCGTTTATGGGCTGATGGAATCATCGATCCTGTTGACACGCGACGTGTTTTAGGTCTTGCCCTTTCCGCCTCTTTAAATGCTCCAGCAGAATCTACTCATTTTGGCGTATTTAGAATGTAAAAAATCGCCCCCCAATGGGTAAAGCCAGCAAAACCAATCTTTGGCATAAAAATCTTTTCAGCAAAAAACCATAGAACTGTATGGGCGAATAACATTTGCCCTTCTTGTCAATAACGCAGATCTCGCTGAAACCAGCAAGGGCGAATGTTATTCGCCCTACACTAGATTGAGCTAAATTCAAACACATCTTTAGGATAGGCCTAATGACGGTGAAAATAGCTACGCCTCTATTATCCCTTCAAAAATACACGATTCATTCGTGCAACAAAGAGAGCGGGTTCATCCAACACTCCACCTTCTGCTAAAATGGCTTGATCTAATAATAAATAAGCCCAATCAGCGAAACGCTCATCATCTGTTTCTGTGTTTAAACGCTCAATCAATGGATGATTCGGATTAATTTCAAGAATAGGTTTTGTTTCAGGAATTTTTTGACCTGACATCTTTAAAATGCGCTGCATTTCAAGGTCCATGTCATGATCATCCGCCACAATACAAGCAGGCGAGTCTGTCAAACGATCCGTTAATCGCGCTTCTTTAATACGTTTTTCTAACACTTTTTTGACTTGTTCAAGTAAAGAATTAAATTGCATATTTTCTTCAGCTTTTTTCTCTGATTCCTCTCCTTCTTTAGCTGATTCAGCTGGCTTATCTAAATCTAACTTTCCTTTGGTCACTGATTGTAACTTTTTACCTTCAAACTCAGATAAATGCCCTACCAACCATTCATCCACACGATCACTTAACAATAAAACTTCAATGCCTTTTTTGTTGAAATATTCCAAATGTGGGCTATTTTTAGCAGCATTGAAAGAACTTGCCGTAATATAATAAATTTTATCCTGCCCTTCTTTCATACGTCCAATATAATCATCTAATGACACATCGGGCTTATCTTTGCCGTCATGTGTACTCGAAAAACGCAGTAATTTAGCAATTTTTTCTCGATTAGCAAAATCTTCAATAGGACCTTCTTTAAGTACCAATCCAAAAGCATCCCAAAATTGTTGATATTTTTCTTTATCGTCTTGGGCTAATTTTTCTAAAAAACCAAGAAGGCGCTTCACTGAAGCTGTTCGAATAGTATCAATCAGTTTATTATCTTGTAAAATTTCTCGAGACACGTTTAATGGCAAATCATTGCAGTCAATAATTCCCTTCACAAAACGTAAATAACGGGGCAAAAATTGTTCTGCACCATCCATAATAAATACGCGCTTGACATAAAGCTTTAAACCATATTTGGCATCATGATGCCATAAATCAAACGGAGCCTGTGAAGGAATATAGAGCAAACTGGTGTATTCCTGCTTTCCTTCTACTTGATTATGCAACCATGCTAAAGGATCTTGAAAATCATGTCCCACATGCTTATAAAAGGCTTTGTATTCATCATCAGAAATTTCACTTTTAGATAATGTCCATAAAGCAGTGGCTTTATTCACTGATTCAAATTCTGTTTTTTGTTCTTCTTCTGCTGATTTTTCTTTATCGCTTTCGGCGGCTTCTACAGGCTTAGCTTTAGGCATTTCAATCGGCCATGCAATGTGGTCTGAATATTTAGTAATAATACTTTTAATGCGCCAATCACTTGCAAACTCTTCTTCTTCAGGTTTTAAGTGGAGGATAATGTCCGTGCCTCTTGACGCTTTTTGTGTATTTTCAAGCGTAAACTCTCCGTCCCCTTGTGACTCCCAAACAACTCCCATAGAAGCATCTAAACCTGCTTTTCGTGATTTTACAGTAACCTTATCTGCAACAATAAAAGCAGAATAAAAGCCAACACCAAACTGACCAATTAAATGAGAATCTTTGACTTGATCACCAGTTAAACCACTTAAAAATTCTTTTGTTCCCGATTTAGCGATGGTTCCTAAATGATCTATAGCTTCTTCACGCGTCATTCCAATACCATTATCTGAAATCGTAATCGTCTTATTTTTTTCATCACACACAACAGTAATTTTTAAATCAGAATCTTGCTCATACAAACTGCCATTGGATAACGCTAAAAAACGTAATTTATCCAATGCATCTGATGCATTAGAAACTAATTCCCGTAAAAAAATCTCACGGTTGCTATACAATGAATGAACAACTAAATTCATTAATTGTTTCACTTCTGTTTGAAAACCTAAGGTTTGTTTATCTGACATAATATCTCCCAGTATATTAAATTTTGTTGAATACTATATGGGGAAACAATGGCAAAATTTCAAGTCTAAACTTGTTTTCTATAATCTCTTGATATAAACAAGCCTAACAGCATTAATAAAAAAGCAACTCCAGACATACAAATAAATGTTATTGTCCAATGGCCTTGTAGTCCAATGCCTGACAAGCTTGAACCGATAAAATTACCTAAGCTTTCACCTATCCCTAACGACAAAGCATTCATCATAAATCCAAAAGTTCTGTATTCAAACGGGCAAAAAATTGCAACCAACGCATTGAGAGCAGAAAGTAATCCAATTTCGGCTACAGTCCATAATACCATAGCCCAATAAGCACTCCAGAGTGATTGCCAAAAACATAAAACTAAAAAACCCATAAAAAATAAGAAAAATGAAAAACAAATAATATTCATTTCACTTTTGAAGTATCTGAGCATTATTTTGCTTAAAGGAATGGAAATCAAAATCACCATCATCGCATTAATACAAAATAAGATACCTACTTTACTTGGCTGACTTAATCCTTTTCCAACAAAAATAGACATTGAGGTAAAAATTTGAGCATATAAGAAACCACTGAAAATAGTTAACACAGCTAATAGTCGCAAATGTTTTTCATGTAAATGCCACATTATTATTTGGAATATTTTAAAATATGAAACTCTTTTTTCTTTTTCTAGAAAAGAATCTGGCAATAGAAATGCCATCAGTGCCGACAACAAAAATATAGCTGCTGCAAATAAAAAAATAGTATTCGGTGTTTGATATATAAAAATAACATTACCTATCAATGGGCCGACTGCTGCCCCTAAATTAATCACTATACCTATTTTAGAAAAATTTAAAAAATACTGCTGCGAGTTTTGCTGCATTTTTGTTGTCATGACTTTAATTAAAATACTATTGGTTCCATATCCAATACCCACTAAAAGCAAGCCAAGCCCAATAAGCAAAAAAGAGTGAGTCACTCCCATAACAATGTATCCGATTGAACACACAAGCAAAGAAACAATAAAAGCATTCCGCGCAGAAAGTCGATTAATCATGGGAAAAAAGATAAGCCTGGAAGTTTTTAAAGAAAATGCTGAAAAAAACAATAAAAAGGAACTTTGTTCCATCGATAAATTTAAAAAATTCAAAAAATATAATGGCAGTAACGCAGTCACTGAGAATAACCCAAGATTGGAAAGCATGGTTTCTGTCAATAATAAAACCCAAAGAAAATTATACTTTATTAATTCCATATTTGAGAAATAAATTTTATAAAAACTATTTTAATTTAAATTAATTCATATTATAATGACATTAGTTTTTTTAGCAAGCGAGATGGAAAAATGAGTATATTAACCTTAAAAGGCATCACCCCTCCCAAAAACTGGCAGAACACAAACGATGAAACAAACCATTTTCATGATGGATTGAATCACCCTTGGTATCAACTATTATTTGATTTATCAAGCAGTATTGCTTTTGCAACATACAGTTTTTTCAAAGAAAAAGAATATTCTGTAGCGCTTCCTCCTATTACTTGCGGCTCGGTGACAAGCCCTATGGGGTTAGGTAGTGATAGTCTACCCGTTAAAATTAATTTATTTGGAGAACCCACTTATCTCGCTGATTCGATGCAGTTTCATCTGGAATATTTGCTACGACACCAGGAAAAAGGCGTTTTCTATATTATGCCGAGTTTTCGCGGAGAAGAGCCCGACTATCGACATTTAAACCAGTTTTTTCATATAGAAGCAGAAATCCGAGGAGACTTATCCGATGTGATACAATGTGTTAATGCCTATCTTACCTATATTTTAGAGTCTATTTATAAAAAGCATTATGATGATATTCTTAAATTCATTGGAAATACACGTCATATAGAATCCTTCTTAAACAAAAAAAGCCCAGAAATTATTTATTTTAAAGACGCTATCAAACTTTTAAAAAATGAGGCTAAATTTTTTAATTTTCATGAACATAAAATCATAGGCTTAAACCATTTAGGCGAAAAAACACTGATGGAACAGATAGGTGAATCCATTTGGTTGAGTCATCTTCCGCGCATTGGTGTTCCTTTTTATCAAGCCAATGATTCCGATGATTCTCAGTCAGCACTCGCCGCAGATTTTCTCGCAGGTATTGGAGAGATCATTGGATGTGGCGAACGACACACAAATGCAACGGATCTCGTTGCAGCAATTCAGGAAAGAGAGGTTGCTTCAACGGAATATGAATGGTACATCCAACTAAAACAACTTTATCCCTTAAAAACATCAGGTTTTGGTCTTGGATTAGAACGATTATTACTGTGGATTTTAAAGCATGATGATATTCGAGATATCCCTATTATCCAGCGTCTAAAAAATAAAAAGTCTTTTCCTTAAACTTAATCTTATTCACTCTATAGGTACACAAAATGAATCTAAAAAATATTACACCTCAAGAAGTTAAAAAAATGTCATACAATGAGCTTATTGGCTTAACAAAAGAAACCAATCGGCCACCCGGTGGAGCTACTACGATTATGAAAATTGCTCAGCATACTTTTTTAAATAAGGATAAAAAAGTACTGGAAGTTGGTACCAGCACTGGTTTCACAGCGGTTGAACTTGCGTCGTTAACTCAAGCAAGTATTCATGCGATTGATATTAATCCTGTTAGCCTTGAAGAAGCCGAAAAAAGAGCAAAAACTTATCATGTCGATCATCATATTCAGTTTGAAAAACAAGATGTAACAACATTGCCTTATGAAAACAATTATTTTGATTTGGCTTTTATAGGTAATGTGTTTTCTTTAGTGTCCGATGCCGACAAAGCTTTTTCTGAATGTAATCGTGTTCTAAAGAAAAGTGGCTTTCTTGCCGCTGTTCCGATGTACTACACGCGCGAACCTTCTCAGAAATTGCTCGATGACGTATCACAGGCAATACAAGTAAAAGTGTCTGCATTGAAAAAAGACTATTGGACATCTTTTTTTAATCGCGCGCCCTTTAAAGTTTGCTTTGCACAAGATTATCAATTTGACATCATTTCAAGCAATAAAGTAGAACAATTTGTCGAAAATATTTGTGCGCGAGAACATTTAAAAGAGCTTTCATCAGAAACGATGGACACGTTAAAAATAATCTACCGCGATTATATGCAATTATTTAAAGAAAATTTAGCGCATATGGGATTTACCATATTAGTGCTGCAAAAGGAAGTTGAATATGACGAGGAGTTATTTACCGCAACAAAAATTTAAATTTTAAGTAACTATTCAGCAAAGAACCACAGAACTGTAGGGGCGAATAATATTCGCCTTTCTTGTCAATAACATAAATCTCGCTGAAACCCGCAAGGGCGAATGTTATTCGCCCCTACAGCTCTGTGACTTCTGGATTAAATTATTGGGGCGTAGCCAAGCGGTAAGGCCCGGGACTCTGACTCCCGTATTTCCCAGGTTCGAATCCTGGCGTCCCTACCATTTTTAAACAATTATGATGACAGGTACCAACATGCCATTAGAAAAAATAAAGATAATTTTAAACCATCATGGTTTCTCTAGAGAAAGTTCTGTCCTAGACATAACGCACGTCCAAAATTCGGCCAATGAAGCGTTTATTGTTGCCATAAAAGATGACGATAATGAATATAAAATTTTCTTGAAAATTTATAATTCTTCAGAAGGTAGAGCTGTCAAAAGTTGTGATTTGTGGATAAGAGAAATTTTACCACCTTCCATATCTGTTCCTAAGATATTGGCTTCGGGTATACATGAAGGAAGAGATTATGCAATTATGCCTTATATAGAAGGCATAACTTTATTAGAAAAAACAACTCTCACAGATATCAATGAAGCTGATTTTATTGCTTTGTCTTCACAGTTAAGCCAATTTCTACGAGATTGTACAGCAATACCTTTAGAAGGATTTGGCTCTTTAGACAAGGACTCTAAACAAGGGCAATACACTTGTTTAAGCGATTTCATTCGAAACAATATTCAAAATGCTTATAACCTTTTTACTTCTGCCCATCTTGAAGATGGCGAAATTATAGAGCACATTGAAAAATATAAACAAGTTCTAGATACATATTTAGAGAATAATCATGATTATTTTGATCATGCTTCTTCACGATTAATTCCCTTGGATCTTAATCTCAATAATTTTATCGTCACTCATGACAACACTGTCTTATTAGCTGACTTAGAATCTTTTGCAGCAGGAGATACTTTGCTGGCTTACGGAGAATGGTATGGTCACGTGTATAACTCCCCTTTAGGAAAATATTTTCAAAAAGAATATGAGAAATTTAGTACAGAAGAACAAAAAACCATTCATTTTTATGCTTTATTAGGTTGCTTCAATATTTTTTGCTTTTGTGTGGCTCATCACATATCTAATCTAAAAGAGCTCACTCCTTGGGGTAATCCGAATACATTTATGGTTCTTATGCAAGCCCATGAGGAAAAAATGGATATGCCACAACACAGACTTCAAATGAGATATTAATGCCAAATATGACTGCATCCAATATTATTGAGCCCAATGTTATTGAACATCTCAACACCCATTTTTCTCAAGATGAACTCAATGCATTGCTGCTGAAACTTTTTGAAAAAAAAGCAAACAAAGTAAACGCTGAAAGTTTATGGCATCAATATGCCAATAATCGCTTTACGCGCCCCTCAACAGTCAATCAAAAATTACTCAATACTTTTGATTTCCTTGCATATTCGCTGCTTCCTGAAACATTTGAATCAATAGAACTTTCTCCTGTAACTACTTTTGGTTTAAATCGATGGTTGACTCCTATTAGTCAGAAAAATATTTTGGCAACTATTCGTAAATCTGAGGTGGTTTCAGATACCGCAAGCGCATTAGTTCCTGAAATAATTAGAAAGATTCGAGCAGAGAAAAAACAAGATTCAAAATATATACATCGCTTATGTTCGTCTCATCGTTGCTTAAGACTACAAAATTTTGCAAAAAATCCCGAATTTACAGCACATTTCAGAGTATTTTCGCTAGCAAGCACCTGGCACAAAAGTAATAAGACAGGCATAATTGAACATGTTTTTGAGCATTTAGATTTTTACTTATCACTACTAAAAAAATCTTCCGCTATAGTTTCATCGATTCGAGTTGAAATTTCTCACATACCTCTTATTGAGTCGTTATTAGACAGGCATAAAATTGCTAAAAATGATATTCGAGACAAAACACAAGACTCAACATTTAGTTATATCCAAGCCTATCAATTAGATTACCCGGAATCACTCAAAGCGTGTGATGAATTATTATTTTATTTTGAAAAAGATACACTGATTCATCCATTTGCGTTGGAATTAGCCTCACTTTGGACAAAAATTATTGAACCCTTAAAACAGAAATTTCCGAATGTGAAATTTGTAATAGATCTAAAAAGAATTGCGGGTATTAGCTATTACAATGGTCCATGTTTTAAAATTATTGCAAAAAATGCAAAAGGAAGTTTTTATCCATTAGTTGATGCAGGTCAAGTGAATTGGATTGAAAAAATGATGCAATCCAAAAATTTTCTCTTATTTACCAGCTGTATCGGTTCGGAATTATTTTGTCGATTTTTCACTCCTAAATAAAGCATGAAAACAACCTCTTGGACTCTCTTATTTCCCCTCAGTACCTTTTTATTATTTGACTTTGTGCAACTTAATATCATGAGTGTTTTGTCACCTTATCTCATTCAAAAATTATCACTTTCCACTCAACAATTGGGATTTCTTTCTTCATTATTTTTTTGGGTTGATTGCGCTTTACTCATTCCTGCAGGTATCGTATTAGATCGATATTCCATTCAATGGCTTGTTATCTTATCTATTTCTATTGCATTGCTGGGAATTTTTATTTTTATGTTAAGCCCTTCATGGAAAACTGCGTTAATTTGGCGAGCATCGTCAGGTATCACAGGTGCTTTTGGTTATTTAAGTTGTATCAAAATGATTAGTACTTACTTTCCTAGCCATCAACAGGGTATTCTCATTGGAGGTACAGGAATGGTTATAATGCTCGCCGGCGTTATTACTCAATATCCAGTGCAACAGATAGCCATACATTATGGATTATCTATGGTATTTGTCATTGATATTTTTTTTGGCCTAACGACTAATCTTGTTTTGTGGTTAAGTAAGGGCCGGTCTTGTTCCCTATCGCCAATTTTAACACAGGCTAGCAGTCACAAGGCCTGCCCCTACAAACAAAAATACAACTGGCTTCTGGCTTTTTATGCCTGTCTTATTAATTTACCTCTATTTGTTTTAGGTGCTTTATGGGGAAACCTTTATCTTAAAACAATTTATCATTTTTCATTGATAGACTCCTCTTTTATTACTTCAATGATTTTCATAGGAAACATGTTAGGTGCTCCTCTATTAGGATTTATGTCAGATAAATTCAAAAAAAGAAGCTTTCTCATGCTTGTCATTGCAGTGGTTTATTTTTTTAATTTTATTGCGATTTTATTTGTTCAAACAGCTTCTTTTGTTTTATTCACAGTCTTATTTTTTCTCTTGGGTTTTTGCAGTGGTGCTCAAACATTAAGCTATGCAGCGGTGATTGAGCATAATATTGATTTTAATACAGCCAAGTCCACCAGCTTACTCTCCTTACTTTCTGTTGGAGGTGGCGCCGTTGGACAATGCATTTTTGGAAAATTAATTGGCGAAAATAACAGTTACCAAAAGGGTGTTATTTTTCTTATTATTAGTGCTAGTCTCTGCATGATGATTAGCATGTATATCTCTTATGAAGGAAGGTCAAAAAAATGAAATCTCTCGTTATTGTTGCACCCAGTAATACCATGAAAGACTTGAATCCAACTTTGCGTCATTACGGCGAACAACAATTAGAATCAATAAACTTTAATGTCACTTATGGTGATAATGTGGATAAATGCTTTTTGAATATGGCCGGTACCATCGAAGATAGAACAACCGATATTCTTTGCAGTCTTTTGAATCCTCATTTTGATGGTATTATGGCGGTTTATGGTGGCTATAATACCAATCAGCTATTATCTAAAATTCCTTATCACATACTTAAAAAACATCATCAGAAATTTTTTATTGGCTATAGTGATATTACTGCCTTACTCATCACCTTAAGTCAAAAAACACCCATAAATTGCTATCATGGCCCAGGATTTGCCTCTTTTTGTGATCCCTCCTTTTTTGACTACACCAAAAATGCATTTCTCCAAGCCATTTCAGGTAAATCGTTTAAAGTCATTGACCCTGGTTTTTTTGCTGATGATCTTTGGTATCTCAAAAAAGATTATGCTCCGAGAGAAATACAAAAAAAGAAATCATGGAAAGCCTATCAAACTGGCTCTGTTACAGCTCCAATTTTAGGAGGAAACCTCGACACACTCTGTGCATTAGCTGGCACACCCTATTTTCCCGATTTTAAAAATAAAATATTATTTCTTGAAGATTCTTTAGGAGATATAGGCATTTTTTACCGCAATATGACCCAATTACAGCAGATCGGTGTATTTGAGCACATTGCTGGACTTATTATCGGAAAATTTCCCAGTTCCTCAAAATTAGATCAAGATGAACCTTTATTTTCTTTATTAAAACAAATCATTCTCGATAAAAACATGCCTGTCTTATGCCATGTGCATTGTTCACACGTTGATCCGATGATTACTATTCCATTAGAAAAAAGATGTAGATTAGTTGCGTCTGAAAAAGATCCCTTTTTGATATTAAATGTATAAAAGTAAAAATATGGTATAATGATTAAAGTTTTTTGAGTAAAATATGCTTCTTTCATCAAAATAACAAAATGAAAAAATTACAACCAAAAACTATTCTCGACTTGATTTACATTATATTGATAATAGCATGTTTGATGGGAACATTTTTTTTGGGTTTTTACTTTTATTCAATACGATTCTATCCCAACATTACAGCAGTCCAAATAATTATATTGGTAAGTAGTTTATTTCTAATGGTAACAACTCTCTTAGGTATCATGATAGGGCTCCTGTTTTTGGGAGCCTATCTTGTCAGAGAGTCGCCTTTATACTCAGAAGTCAGCGATAAAATGAAACCGCTAAGTCGAGCAGGAAAATGGCTGCTGTATCAATAGCGTCGTTTTTGTTACAACCACCTTAGTTGTTTCATTTATGGATTTGCAAAACAATAAATTATTATTATTTTTTCCCTGCGTTCAATTATTAATATTAATTTGTATTCTGAATATGAGTGTAGAACGAGAAACATTTGGCAAAAATGTTTTTTTATCTATTTTGATGTTTTTATCAGGAATTTTTATTTTAGGTGTATTTGGGAATATTGCCCACAATCTCACCATACATTTGAATATCAGAAAAGAGCATGTAAATGTAGCCTTAGACAAAAAAGAGTGCATAGCCGCCGCGAGTCTTATCGGATGTAACGATCCAATTCTTCCTGAAGGAGGATATTGTTCTTTACCGAATATAACAGCTCCTGTCACTTTGGGTTCTCTACATCGGATCAATATACCTATACAAGAATTTGCTGATTTAGTCCATTGCAAAATTCCAACAAAAAGAAAAATATTGGACAATATGATTCTTGCTTATGAAATTGATAGCACCCATGTGCATTATGGTCAAGTGTTTAGCGAATTAAAAACTAAAAGCCAATAACTAACATTTACGCGATGTTCAACTTTTAACAAGCGGTATATTTGTAATTTAGAGAAATTGCACTTGATTATATCACAGCGTCATTCCCGCGCAGGCGGGAATCCAGACCTAAATCAGCTTTTCATATAAATCTTCCCATGTGGGATTAAACTGTTCAATAAGATTCATTTTCCATGCTCGGTTCCATTTTTTTATTGCCTTTTCTCTTGCAATAGCGGTTGGAAAATCTGCCGGTGTACAATGTGCCATTACGCTTGCTCGCTAAAATATAAACAGCAGCTGGATTCCCGCCTGCGCGGGAATGACGTCGTGGTTGAACAAATATTGAAGGATACAACATTTTACTGTAATTTTAAATTTTTCAGAATAAAAAGCTTACGAGGAGAATGTTGTGTCAATTGAGGACTTTATTATATATGTGCATTGCTTGGTAGACGAAGAATTGAATCAAATTTTAACTAAACCTCTGAGAAGTCGTGGGTTTTCTCCAAAATTATCTGATACCGAGGTCATTACCATGGATGTTGGAGAATTTCTAGGTAAAGATACAGACACCAGTATTTGGCAATACTTTTTTACTCACTGGCTTGCTTTATTTCCTCATCTTGGGAGCCAAGTAAATTACACGAGGCAATTTGCCAACTTGTGGAATATAAAGCAAATAATGCAAATGGCATTAGCACACCGTATGGGGGCTTTGTCAGATAAGCTTCATTTGACCGATGGTTTGCCCATACCGGTCTGTCATTTTAAACGCGCTTATTTCAGTCCTATATTTGAAGGAGCTGCTGCTTAGGGTTATTGCGCTTCAAAAGAAAAAACTTACTATGGCTTTAAAGGTAATCTCGCTGTTAGCTCCGAAGAAATTATTACTGGCATGACTGTAACGCCCGCAAATATTGATGAGAGAGAATCTCTCTGGGATATTATTGGTAATATAAAGGGATTGTTGTTTCCGGATAAAGAGTTGATTGGTGAATATTTTCAGGAAGAAATAAGACAGTATTCGCCTGTTAATTGGCAAACGCCAACACGCAATAATATGACTGACCCACGAGGAAAAGATTGTAATCGTTGGATTACCTCGACGCGAAGATTAGTTGAGACTGTTATTAGGCAATTGCCAGAGCAATTTAATATCAAGAAAATTAGAGCAAGAGATCTTTGACATTTAACCAGTAGAATTGCGAGAAAAATATTGGCTCACACTGTTGGAGTATTTGTTAACAAATTAATGCGAAATCCCCCATTACAGCTTGAAAAGTTAAATTTTATCTAAAAAAGTTTAACATGGCGTTAACATTTCTATACGGAATGTTAAGAAGGAGTTGAGACATATTCAGCAAAGGCGACTTTATAGTCGCCTTTGCAAAATAATGGGCTATTAAGCCTCGAACTGCCCTAATGCAGCTGCACTATTACAACGCGCCCATTCAAGCAACGCTTCTTGAGCAACTTTTACATTAGCCGCTTTTCCTGCCCAATGTTTTAAGCATTCTTCTTGCAATGCTCGACCATAAGAAAAGCTTATATTCCAAGGCTGTTCGCCCATGGCATTCATTGCATTTAAGTTTAAAACTGCTTCGCGTGGGGTTTGTCCACCTGACAGAAAATTAATGGTAGGAACAGCAGCAGGTACATGATTGCGTAAAACGGATAAAGTATATTCTGCTACTTCTTCAGGAGAGTTTTGCTCTGGGCAATCTTTTCCTGCAATCACCATATTAGGTTTCAAAATCATATATTCTAAAACCACTTGATGTGTAAACAAGGCATTAAATACTTCATGTTGCACCATTTCTGTGACTTCAGCACAATCTTCAATACTGTGATCGCCATCCATTAACACTTCAGGTTCAACGATAGGAACAATACCGACTGACTGACAGGTTGCCGCATAACGCGCAAGCATTTCAGCTCCTGCTTTTACCGCGGTCATTGTAGGTGCTGTCTCAGCAATGTTATATACGTTTCTCCATTTAGCAAAACGAGCTCCTTGCTTTTTATAACCTAAAAGACGTTCTTGAAGACCATCTAACCCTTGAGAAACTTTTTCACCATAAGTATTAGGTAAATCAATTAAACCTTGATCAACTTTGATACCAGGAATAATCCCGGCGTCTGCTAAAACCTGAGCTAAATATTTTCCTTGATTATCTTTCTGTCCTAATGTTTCTTCAAAAAGAATCACTCCACAAATTGTTTCATTAAGATTGGGAGTAGAACAAAGTAAGGTACGATAAGCACGACGGTTTTCTTCAGTATTTTCTATACCTATAGAAGTAAATCGCTTTTCAATGGTACTTGTGCTTTCATCCGCAGCTAAAAGCCCTTTACCACGGACAGCTAAAGCATCAATGGTGCTCTCTAATTCATCTTGAATGTCGCTGTATTCGCATTCATGATCATGATGATGGGTCATTCTTTTTTCTCCTATTGTGTTATTTTGACGAAATATATTTTTCTCTGAAAATATTCTTAATCTCAAAAGCCCGTTCTTTTAATAATGAGAAAGCCTCATCAATCATATGAGGATTACCGCATAAGTACACAACATCTTCAGAAGGGTTTAATTGAATTGTTGAAAAACAGGATTGCACATAGCCCACATGCTCAAAATTTTCTAACGTTATATTTTTTTCCCTACTATAACAAGCATGAAAAGTAAATTGTGGATACTTTTTGGCAAAATCAAGAAAATCTTCTTTATATAAAAGATCTGCTCGATGTTGAACACCCTCTAATAAAGCTATACGAAGCTCTGGTTGATTCTTAAAACGTTCTGCTAAATCATCAAGCATGGCTCGAAACGGGGTTACTCCAGTGCTCGTTGAAACAAAAACATAACGTTTAGGTGTTTCATCTTTTAAAAGTAAACGTCCAAAAGGACCCGTTGCATTGAGCGAGTTTCCGGGCTTTAGATTAAATAAAAGCTCGCTAGCTGGGCCGTTCTCAACATAGCCTGCGGCAAACTCAATACACCCTGTTTCATTAAAAAAACTGGGTTTGCTACCAATACTATAACTACGACGGAGCATTTGACCGTCTTTTTCAAAATGAAGGGTAATAAATTGTCCAGCGATATAAGAGAAGTTCTCCCCATCTGCATTTTTTTCACAAGAGAAAACAAAATGTTTTACACCAGGTGAAATTAAAGTGACTGATTTTAATGTAAGAGGAAAAGTCCTTACATGCCTTTGTTGTTTGATTTCTTGGATTTCGTTTGTCATGCGTATATTTTGGAGAGTTTAATGAAAAACGTCAAGAAAAATTCTATGCTTTATTCATAAAAATACATAAAATTATCAGGGTGAACGCGTATAAATTCCAATAAAATCAAGGTTTGTAGGTGGTTTTTGTAGGGGCGGGTCTTGTGCCCGCCCGAAAATGCACAGTTTTTATCAATATTGGCGGGTAGGCACAAGACCTACCCCTACGTTTAGCGATTTCATTGGCAATTTGAACAAAAATTTTAATGTTTTATGTGCTAAAGGCCTTTATTTTACAAGAATTTAGACGCGTTAGCCCTGATAAAATTATCTTAATAAAGAATTTTTTGTTAGAATAATGGTATGGCTAGTATCAATTCAATTTGGGCTTCATTTGCAGAATCGATTCCAGATCTTGAGGCACTCACTACTGGATTTGCCTATGTTCTTGGAATAGGCTTCATTATTTACTCTCTTAGTGAGTTTCGTGATCTTGCGGATCGAAGTACTAAGCATGCGGTTAAAGGGGGCTTTTTTGAGCCCATTGCTTATTTATTAGGAGGTTCTGTACTTCTTTGGTTACCTTCATGGCTAAGTGTTTTTGAAGCAACGCTCTTTGGCTCAAACTCTCCATTAGCCTACTCCGGGTACGTTACCAGTCAATCTGTCGCCTTACAATCATTCTCCTCTTATGATATTTATGATCTTTTACAGCTAATGGGTATTATTTTTTTCGTTCGAGGAGTCAGTCTTATGACACTGTCTAGCGATCCCGGAGTGCAACATGGCTTTCGAGGTTTTATCTTTATGGTTGCTGGGGTTCTCGCAATAAACTTCCCAGCAACTTTTGAATTGATAGAATCAACCATTAGTTCGTTTGTATCGAATCAACACATTCTGCATCCAATTCAGGAAACAGTTCAATCTCAAATTCAATCATCGTTTTAAAAATAAACACTGTTAAAGGCTGTTATACAAGCCTCAACTAATCCTTTCGGAAAAAGGCCTAAGAATAACAGCGCAAGAACATTCACGCTTAACACTGCCGTATTTCCTTTACTTAATAAGACTTTTTGACCACCATCAGGAGCAACATCAAAGTAAATCACCTTAACTACTCTAATATAGTAAAATGCACTCACCACGGCCATAACTAAACCAAACACCGCTAATGAAACTAAATGCACATCCACTAATGCTTTCAGTACAAATAACTTCGCAAAGAAACCTACCATTGGCGGAACGCCAGCTAATGAGAACATCACCATCATCATCAAAAGAGCTAACCACGGATTACGACTATTTAAACCTCTAAAGTCATCAATATTATCCGCGTCAATACCATAGCGACTCATCAGTGTTATTAAACCAAATGCAGCCAATCCAGTTATGCTATAGATCAATACATAGAACAACGAAAAAGCATAACCACTTTGAGTACCTGAAATGATACCTAACAAAGCGTAACCCATATGCCCAATAGCAGAATACGCTAATAATCGTTTGATGTTAGTTTGCACAATGGCAACAATGGCACTAACTGAGATCGACAATATAGCTAAAATAATTAATAACGGCTGCCATTGCACATGCATATTACCCAAACCAAAAACTAACAAACGCAATGTCATGGCGATACCAGCAAGTTCTGGTGCTGTACTTAAAAACATAGTTACCGCAGTTGGCGCACCAGAATAAACATCGGGAGCCCACATGTGAAAAGGAACTGAAGCCAATTTAAAACCAATACCCGCTACTAAGAAGACCAAACCAAATGATACGAGCAATCGATGGGTCTCTGTATTCATATCAATACGCGAAAGAATTTCAGATAAATCTAAGCTTCCTGTTGCTCCATAAATCATTGACATACCATAAAGCAACATACCAGAGGCAATGGCTCCCATGACAAAATACTTGATCGCTGCTTCTAACGCATTTTCTTTATCACGTCTTAAAGCCATCATGGCATAAATTGGGAAAGAAAGAGTTTCTAATCCTAAATAAATGGTTAATAATGAACTTGCTGAGCAGAGAATCATCATACCCAAAACAGAAAGTAAACCCAGTAGATAATACTCTCCTTCCGGCATATTTCTTTCGCGAATATAATTTTGAGCGTAGTAAAAAGAACCAAAAGCCGTAATATCAATAAATATTTTTAGCCAATTACTCAAATCGTCGAGAACATATAATCCATGAAAAGAAAATGTTTCTGGTAAACCTAATTGTAAAGCGCTAATAATTAAAGAAATAACTAGTGTTACTTGGACAAGAAAGTAAGTCACAGAGGGACGCTTTGTACCTATAAATAATCCTACTAATGTGGCAATTAATCCCATTGTCAACACCCAAATCTCAGGAGCCGCGGCGGGGATATTTATAGGAAATCCAATAAAATTTTGGAAAAGATCGTTCATACTTTTTTTCTCCTAGCAGGCGAATATTATTCGGCCCTAAAAAAATGGGATTATATTTTAGTTACTTGGCTTAATGTAAGAAGATGTTGCACGGATGCATGCATAATTTTCAACACGGGTTCAGGGTAAATTCCAAATGCTAATACACCAATACCCAATAAACTAAATGCCAACACTTCAAAACCATGAATATCTTTCAAAGCTCCCACTTTAGGATTAGCCACAGCACCAAAAATTACCCGTTTATACATCCATAATGTGTAAGCAGCGCCCAAAATCAATGTTGTTGCAGCAAGAAAACCAATCCAAAATCCTGCTTTTAAGCTTCCTAAGATGACCATAAATTCGCCAACAAAACCTGAAGTTCCAGGAAGGCCGGCATTCGCCATAGCAAACAACATAAGAAAAGATGCAAACAGTGGCATAGTATTTACAATACCGCCAAAATCCCCAATAGCACGAGTATGCATTCTGTCATATAGGAAGCCAACGCCTGCAAATAGCGCGCTAGAAACCAAGCCATGAGAAATCATTACCACAATAGCACCTTCCATAATTAACGCCGCATCCATTACATTATGCGTGTGTTTTGCAATAGCATAAACAGCAAAGCAACCCAATGTGACAAATCCCATATGTGAAATAGATGAATAAGCAATAAGCTTTTTCATATCCGTTTGTATAATAGCAACTAAACCAATATAAACAACCGCGATAAGTGATAGCGCGATAATTAATGATGATAGTTTTCCGCAAGCATCAGGTACGATAGGTAAAGCAAAGCGTAAAAACCCATAAGCACCCAGCTTCAAAAGAACCGCAGCTAATACAATAGATCCTCCAGCAGGCGCTTCTGTATGAGCATCAGGTAACCATGTATGCACTGGCCACATAGGAATTTTAATCGCAAACGCAAAGAAAAAAGCGACAAAAATTAAAGTCTGCGCTGTCATTGAGAGCTTTAGTGTATAGAATGATTCTATTGAAAAACTCTCTGTTTGGTATCCCATATATAACAAAGCAGCTAATAATAATACCGAACCTAAGAATGTGTATAAAAAGAATTTAATTGCAGCATAAACACGATTTGTACTTCCCCAAATACCGATAATTAAATACATGGGAATTAATGCCGCCTCCCAAAAAACATAGAAAACAATAGAATCTAGTGCAGAAAAAACTCCTACCAATAAACCCTGCAAGATAAGAAATGCCGCAATGTATTGCCCCACTTTCTTTTCTACACTCTTCCAGCTAGTCAAAATGACAATCAATGTCGTAAAAGCACTTAGCACAATTAACAACAAAGAAAGCCCATCAATTCCCAAATCATAACGAATACCTAAAGAAGGTAGCCAGGAATAAGACTCCTTAAATTGCATATCCAAACTATTAGGCTCAAAGTGGCTCAACAAAGGCACACATAAACATAGTGTAACAAGAACAATCAATAAGCCAAGCTGACGCGCTATTGCCGGACGACGTTCACCACCCAAAGCAAAAGTAAGGATACCGCCTATAATAGGCAACCAAATGAGTATATTCAGAATATAAGACATAGTTAATTAATAGCCTAGGATAAATTTTTGCATGCTACCATTCATTAAAAATCCATGCAAGTATTGGGAGTTAAAAATTTTTAACTTAGTCAGCTATAAATAGAAAAAACTCGTTAATTGCATTAAAATAGCAAGTATTATTTTCTCAGTTTTAATTTAAGAATTTTATATGACTATTTTCTGGATACTTCTCGTTGTTTTTATCTTGCTTTTATCAGTTTTTATCTTTTGGCCTCTGCGTGCACGTCCTTTCTATTTTCTCTTAAGTATTTTAGGATTCAGCATTCTCTCTTTAGGATTATATTACTACTGGGGAAGCTCTCAAGAGTTACGCAGTTATTATGCTGAGCAGCAAAAATCTCAACAAGTCAAAAAAATGCTCAAACATTTCAAAAGCACTCAAGAAATTATTGAGGCAATGAAAAAAGCTATTGCCAAAAATCCCAATAAAGCTAAGGGGTGGTATCTATTAGGTCAACTCTATCGTTCTCAAAATGATATGACTCAGACTACTTTATCCTTTAAAAAAGCTTACACATTAAACTCAAAAAGTTTCAAATATACTTTTGCTTATTTGCAAAGTCTCTATGCACAAAATAATCAGCAATATACTCCAGAAATTCAAAAACTTATGCAACAATTAAAGGAAAATTGGCCCGACAACCCCGAGCTTTTAGACTTTTTAGGTTATGATGCTTATATCCATGCAGATTACGCATCAGCCATTCAATATTGGGAAAAATTATTACCTTATCTTTCTGGCAACCCAAAAGCACGTAAAGCTATTCTTTTAGCTATTGGCAAGGCAGAAAAAAAGCTGTTAAAATAATCGAATTATGACTTTTATTGCCTGTGGCATCAATCACAAAACAACACCTATTGAAATTCGAGAAAAAGTTTCTCCTACGCCTGAAAAGCAAGAAGAACTTTTATTGGATTTGCTACAAGAGCCTTATGTACACGGCGCCATGATTTTAGCTACTTGTAATCGCACTGAAATTTATTGTGATACCGATCAAGCCTCTCACGTTCTTCCTTGGTTGGCTGAAAAACAAGCGTTGCCTTATTCACTTTTAAACGATTATGCCTATATACATAAAGCTGAAGAAGGTATTCGTCACGCAATGAGAGTCGCTTGCGGTTTAGATTCTATGGTCCTCGGCGAACCGCAAATTTTAGGTCAAATGAAACAAGCTTATCATTATGCTCACCAAATAGGGACATTAAATCCTTCTTTACAATATGTTTTTAGACATGTTTTTAATGCCAGTAAAAAAGTGCGTACACAAACGAGTATTGGAGCTTATCCTGTTTCTATTGCTTTTACAGCGGTGCATCTAATTCGTCAAGTTTTTACAGACTTACATCATGCACGCGTCTTATTAATTGGTTCAGGAGACACCGCAACTCTCGTTGCTAAACATCTAAAAAACCAAGGTGTAAAACACTTTTATGTTGCCAGCCGCACTTTAGAACATGCTCAAAAGGCAGCAATTCCTTTATCCGCTGAAAGCTTAACTATATCTCAAATACCTGACTTCATTACAAAAGCCGATATTATTATTTCAGCAACACATTGCCCTTTACCCTTCATTGGTAAAGAAATGGTTTCTCATGCGTTGAAAGACCGTCAAAATACACCCTTATTTATTTTTGACTTGGCTGTTCCTCGTGACGTTGAAGCCGATGTAAACGAATTAGAAAAAGTTTTCCTTTATAATGTCGACGATTTGCAACACATTGCCAATGAAGGATTAGAAGAGCGTCAACAAGCTTCCTTATCAGCCGAACAAATTATTGAAAATGAATTAAATTATTACTTGTTACAAGAACGGGGCAAAAAAGCTAATCGTGCTATTCGTCATTATCGAAGCTATGCTAAAGACATACGTTCACATGAATTAATCAAAGCACAACAACAACTTGAAAAAGGACTCTCGCCTACTGAAGTCATTGAAAAAATGAGTCATCGTCTCATGAAAAAGCTACTTCATCGTCCAAGTTTAAAGTTACGTCAGGCCGCTTTTGAAGAGCGCCATGATTTGTTGGAATATACAACCTACTTATATGAGATAAAATCTTAATGTTTAAACCTTCGCTACAAAATAAGCTCGACAAACTAGCTGAGCGTTATGATGAAATTGCCGTGCTTTTAAGTGATGCTGAAACACTTGCAAACACGGAGCGTTTTCGTGAATTATCTATTGAATATGCTCAATTAGAAACTATTGTACAAGCTTATAAAGGCTATCAACAAACTATAGATGCACTAAATGCAGCTCAACTTTTAGCTCAAGAAGATACTGATCCGGAGATGAAAGCATTAGCCAATGAAGAAATACAAACCATTAAAGAAAGTGTTGAAATACTAGAACAAAATATTCAAATTTTGTTAATCCCTGAAAATCCCGACGATCATCGAAATGTTTACCTAGAAGTACGTGCTGGCACAGGTGGAAATGAAGCAGCACTTTTTGTCGGCGATTTATTTCGTATGTATGCGCGCTATGCTGAGACTAAAGGTTGGCATCTTGAAGTCATTAGCAGCAGCCCTGGTGAACAAGGTGGCTTTAAAGAAGTCATTTCACGTATCTCCGGAAAAGATGTTTATGGCCACCTAAAATTTGAATCAGGCACTCATCGTGTACAACGTGTTCCAACCACAGAAGCACAAGGACGTATTCATACCTCAGCCTGCACCGTTGCTATCATGCCAGAAATAGAAGAAATTGAAGCGGTTAATTTAAATCCTGCTGATCTAAAAGTTGACACTTATCGTGCATCCGGCGCGGGCGGACAACATATTAATAAAACCGACTCGGCTATTCGTATCACTCATCTTCCTACAGGTATCGTCGTTGAATGCCAGGACGAACGTTCTCAACATAAAAACCGCGCTAAAGCCATGGCATTGTTACAATCAAAAATTATGGCCGAAGAAAAAAGTAAACAACAAAAAGAACAAGCGGCAACTCGTAAACAATTAGTCGGCTCAGGCGATCGATCAGAGCGTATCCGAACATATAATTATCCTCAAGGACGTATTACGGAACATCGTATTAATCTAACTCTCTATCGATTAGAAGATGTGATGGAAGGTGATGTTGCCTGCATTATTGAGCCTTTATTACAAGAATATCAAGCAGAACAGTTAGCCGAACTTGGGCAAGATGAATAATAATGGGCGAATGTTATTCGCCCCTACATGATAATTTCCATCAAATGAATTTAAAAAACTGGCTTCAGTATGCCGCAGAAAAATTAAAATTCACCACAAATACCTCTAAATTAGATGCAGAAGTTTTATTAACTCATGCTTTGCATATCAATAAAGCCCAAATTTATGCTCATCCTGAAAGAGAAATTTCTTCTCATGCCTTAGAAATTTTAGACACACATTTAAAACAACGTCTCACAGGCATCCCTATTGCTTATATTCTGGGTGAAAAAGAGTTTTGGTCTCTTTCATTTAAAGTCACTTCAGATGTCTTAATTCCGCGTCCTGAAACAGAGCATTTAGTCGAAACCGTACTCGAGTTGCTATCAGAGTCTGAAGAAAAAATTTTAGAATTAGGAACGGGATCAGGCGCAATTGCTATTGCTCTTGCCAAAGAACGTCCTCAATGGAATATTCTTGCTTGTGATTATTCAAAAGCAGCTTTAGCCGTTGCTCAAGAAAATGCCATGCATTTATTGCCCCCACATCAGAAATCGCTTTCTTTTTGTCATTCTAATTGGTTTAAAAATATTCCTCAACAGACTTTTTCAGCTATTATTAGCAACCCACCCTACATTGCTAATCATGATCCTCACCTAAAAAATCTCCAACATGAACCTATTAAGGCTCTTACCAGTGGTTGTGATGGTCTTGATGATATTAGAAAAATTATTACTCAAAGTCCATCTTATTTACAGTCTGGTGGTATCCTGTTACTCGAACATGGCTACAATCAAGCTGATGCCATTAAACAGCTCTTTGATGAAATGCATTTTATCCATGTAAACACTTTTAAGGATCTTGGGCATCACGATCGCATTACTTTTGGTTTCATGGATTAATCTTTTCGACAACTTGTTTTAGTCCGCCTAAGTTCTCTCACCTAAAAAGATGAAAAAGCTCTTGTTAGCAGAGTCAACTCCTTAGTTTTTCCAAGGAGTTGACTTGCATCTAAGTGCGTAAGTCATCAAAAAACTTTTTCACTTTAGAAAACCACGTAGCGGTTTTAGGACTATGTGATTTTTCATCATTTTCTAAACTTTCTTGAAAATTTTTCAATAATTCTATCTGTTCTTGGCTTAAGTTAACGGGTATTTCTACCAATACAGTACATAATAAATCACCTACTCCTTGCCCACGTACAGATTTAACGCCTTTCCCACGCAATCGAAAAACTTTACCACTTTGCGTTTCATGAGGAATTTTCAGAGAAACTTTGCCCTCTAATGTCGGTACTTCCACTTCACCACCCAAGGCAGCGCAAGCAAAGCTAATAGGCACCTCACAAAGCAAATCATTTTCATTTCGTTTAAAGATTGGATGTTCTTTAACCGTAATTTGAATGTATAAATCTCCCGCTGGCCCACCATTAAATCCAGCCTCTCCTTCACCACCAAGACGAATACGATCCCCATTATCCACTCCGGCAGGAATTTTAGCCGATAATGTTTTTCTATCACGTACACGACCTTGGCCATGACAGTCTGCACAAGGATCGGAAATAATCTTTCCTTCTCCGCGACAATCAGGACAGGTTTGTTGAATAGAGAAAAATCCTTGTTGAATTCTTACTTGTCCATGACCATCACATGTTGTACATGTTTTAGGGGTACTTCCTTTTTTCGCACCAGAACCTGAGCATGTTTTACAAGCAATTAGTGTGGGTACTTGAATTTCCATCGTTGTACCCTTAGCGGCTTGCTCTAGACTCAATTCCAATGCGTAACCAAGATCGTTACCCTGCTGTGCGCGTGAACGACCTTGCCCACCTCCTTGGCGAGCTCCCCCTGTAAATATGTGCTCAAAAACATCACCGAAAATATCACTAAAGCCACCTGCGGCACCAAAACCGCCAAAGCCTCCTGCACCGCCACCCATTTGAGCATTCAGTGCTTCATGGCCATACTGATCATAAACAGCGCGTTTCTGTTCATCAGATAAGACTTCATAAGCTTCTTTTACCTGCTTAAACAGTTCTTCTGCTTCTTTATTGTCGGGATTGCGATCGGGATGATGCTTCATCGCCAAACGACGATACGCTTTCTTTATGTCAGCAGCGCTGGCCGTTTTAGAAACGCCCAGCACCTCATAATAATCTTTTTTAGCCATTATTTTTTATCTTTATCCACTTCTTCAAATTCAGCATCAACAACACTGCCTTCTTTTTCATTTGAAGATGATTCAGAAGATGCACCATGACTCTCACTCTCAGCAGTTGATTGTCCAGACTCACCTGCATTACCGGCATAAGAAGATAATTTTTGCGCGATTTGAGATAACGCTTCTGTTTTATCTCGAATAGGTTGCTCTTCGTTTTCTTTCATAACATCTTGCAAAGCTATGATTGCATCACGAGCTGCTTGTTTTTCATTTTCAGGAATATTAGCTTCAAATTCTTTAAGCGTTTTTTCTGTAGCGTGAATTAAAGCGTCGGCTTGATTGCGTACTTCAATGAGTTGCTTGAACTTTTTATCTTCATCCGAATGAGCTTCCGCATCTCTTACCATAGCCTCAATTTCACTTTCAGATAAACCACTGGATGCTTTAATAACAATAGATTGTGCCTTTCCTGTAGCTTTATTTTTAGCTGAAACATTCAAAATACCATTCGCATCAATATCAAATGTCACCTCGATTTGTGGCGTGCCACGTGGCGCAGGAGGAATATCGGCTAAGTCAAATCGACCTAATGATTTATTACCACTAGCTCTTTCCCGTTCCCCTTGCAATACATGCACAGTAACAGCGGTTTGATTGTCATCAGCCGTTGAGAACACTTGCGATGCTTTGGTAGGAATGGTGGTATTTTTATCAATGAGCTTTGTCATCACGCCGCCCATGGTTTCAATACCCAATGATAAAGGCGTTACGTCTAATAATAAAATATCTTTGACTTCACCTGATAAAACTGCACCTTGAATAGCAGCACCCACAGCCACAGCTTCGTCAGGATTTACGTCTTTTCGTGGTTCTTTGCCAAAAAACTCTTGAACTTTGGCTTGTACCATAGGCATACGCGTTTGCCCACCCACTAAAATAACCTCTTGGATGTCGCTTACTTTTAAACCAGCATCTTTCAAGGCAGTTCGGCAAGGTTCAATAGAGCGAATCACTAAATCTTCAACTAAAGCCTCTAGTTTGGCTCGTGTTAACTTAAGGTTCAAGTGCTTAGGCCCTGAAGCATCTGCTGTAATGTATGGTAAGTTCACATCTGTTTGTTGAGAAGAAGAAAGTTCAATTTTTGCTTTTTCAGCCGCTTCTTTTAAACGTTGCAAAGCTAAAGGATCTTTATGTAAATCAATACCTGTATCTTTTTTAAATTCTTCAGTCAGATACTCAATTAATTTTAGATCAAAGTCTTCACCGCCTAAGAAAGTATCACCATTAGTAGCTAATACCTCAAATTGATGTTCTCCTTCAACTTCAGCAATTTCAATAATAGAAATATCAAATGTTCCACCACCAAGGTCATAAACGGCAATCACGGAATCACCACGCTTTTTATCCATACCATAGGCTAAAGCTGCTGCAGTAGGTTCATTAATAATACGTTTAACTTCTAATCCAGCAATACGTCCAGCATCTTTAGTAGCTTGGCGTTGAGCGTCATTGAAATAAGCAGGAACAGTAATTACGGCTTCATTTACTTCGGCACCTAAATAATCTTCCGCAGTTTTTTTCATTTTTCTTAAAACTTCAGCAGAAATTTGAGGAGGAGCCTTTTTATCATTCTTCACTTCAACCCACGCATCGCCATTATCCGCTTTAACAATATCATAAGGCACCATATGAATGTCTTTTTGTACAATTTGATCTTCAAATCGTCGGCCAATCAGACGCTTAATTGCGTACAATGTATTTTTGGCATTAGTAACAGCTTGACGTTTTGCTGATTGCCCTACCAATACTTCTGAGTCATCTGTAAAAGCTACAATAGAGGGTGTTGTACGAAAGCCTTCGCTATTTTCAATGACTTTAACCTTGTCACCTTCCATAATGGCGACACATGAATTAGTTGTTCCTAAGTCAATACCAATTATCTTACCCATGGTTATTTTTTCCTCATTATAAAAATTAATTATTTCTTGTATTCTAATATGGGGATATTTCCCCTAATTTCAACCCTATTATTTTGCGACAACAACTCGTGCTGGTCGAAGCAAACGATCGCTAATCCAATATCCTTTTTGAAATACAGTAATAATTTTTCCTGACTCAGTATCAGGAACTTCAACCATACTCATTGCTTCATGACAAACCGGATCAAATTTTTCACCTATAGGATCAAATGTTTTTACAGAAAAACGTTCAAATGCACTGTGTAATTGTTTTAAAGTTAATTCAATGCCTTCTTTCATCGCAGGATGCTCAGCACAAATTTGTAAAGCTTGTTCAAGACTATCGCTCACTGCTAATAGTTCTCTTGCAAACTCTGTTAAAGAATATTCCCGAGCTTTACGAACTTCTTCAGCTGCACGGCGACGGGCATTTTCAGCCTCTGCCATTGCTCGAACCGCTTTATCAGCTTGCGTTCGTGCTTCCTCTTCCATGGCAGTTAAACGCGCTTCAAGCTCTTTATAACTTGGATGCTCTAAAATACCCGTAACAGAAGTATTTTCTTCTTCACCCGTTTCTTTTTTATCTTGCACATCATGGAGCGTTTCTTTTTCGTCTTCTGCAAATGTTTGCTCCACTGTTCTCCAATCTTTATCGGTCATATTTTACCTCGTAGAAAATTCATGAATAAGGTAATATGGTGATAAACAATCAATAATTCAAGAGAGGTTTTTAAATATGTATCCTTATCAGCATGAATTTATTCAATTAGCGATAGACAATCATGTACTAACTTTTGGAAACTTTACCTTAAAGTCAGGTCGTAAAAGCCCTTATTTTTTTAATACAGGTCTGTTTTACTATTCTGCTGCATTAGAAAAACTAGGTGAGCTCTATGCCGAGATTATACTCAATTCTTCCATTTCGTTTGATATTTTATTTGGGCCTGCTTATAAAGGCATTCCATTAGTCACAGCCACAGGTATTGCTTTAGCTAAACGCGGAAAAAATTATCCTATTGCTTTTAATCGAAAAGAAGCTAAAGATCATGGAGAAGGTGGTTGTCTTGTAGGTGCACCATTGAAGCATAAACGCATACTAATTCTTGACGATGTTATTACAGCAGGAACAGCCTTTTATGAAAGCAAAAAATTAATTGAATCTCAAGAAGCGTCTGTCATCGGTATGGTGATTGCCTTAGATAGGGAAGAAAAAGGAATTAATGGAACACAACCCGCATTACAAGAAATTCGAGAAAAAGAAAAAATTCCAGTGACGAGTTTAATTGCTTTTAACGATATTATTAACTATCTTCAAGAGCATGCTTTTGACAAAGATATTTTGCAGACTTTACAGGAACATCAGAAGAGTTGTTAAATTTTAAACAGGCTCTAAGGGCGAATATTATTCGCCCCTACCTATCGATTGGTTATTATCAGGAAAGTTTTTTACTATATGGCTCAATAATCACCATTGTGCCAATTTTCACAAAATTTTCACTTAACCATTGCGCAGAACTAGGAATCATACGCACACAACCATGACTTGCATCATAATCTTCCACTTCGTATGAACCATGTAACGCATAACCTTTATAAAAATGCATACAATATGGCATAGGAGCACCACCATGTGTTGCCAAGGGGAACACGCTCGATTTGCATTTTGCGCCACCTTTCGAGTACACATAAAAAGTTCCTGTGACTGTTCTGCATGATCTTCTCAAATCAGGACAATAATCCATTCCAGCAGAAGCTCTTCCTGTTTTAACTAAGTTACCTTCAGCATCATAAGCAGCCCAAGCAGGAATATTTGGATTCACTATAATTACATTGACTCCAGCAGGCGGACGAGTTTTAGGAAATTGGGTAAAAACTCTATCTCCCGGTAAACCATACTTTAAATCTTCTTCATTTTTTGCGGAAATAGGTGCAGGAATTGTTTCGGTAGGAAGATCTGACTTCACGACAACGGGAGCTTCACTGGTATCCGTGGACCAAAGCGGTTCACTGCAACCAGATAATAATAACAGACTTATTCCTGCACTTGCAGCAAGCCACGATCTAATATTCATTTTTACTCCTTATTTTGAGGCAACATATAAATAATTGCAGCCTTAAGATTTTTATCACTACATTCAAAGCACCCTCCTCGTGGAGGCATTGCACCTAAGCCATTATCAATGATTTTCACGAGTTCTTCAACGGTTTTTCCTTGAATATAAGGCTCCCAATCTTTTGCAACCCTAACCCTAGGTGCACCGACAGGAATAAGAGGCTCAGCTGCATGACAGCTTGAGCAAAAGTGAGAATAAATTTTTTCACCTGCATCTGGTGAATTTTGAATAGAAGCCAGAAAATCTTCGGGGTGATGCTCCGCCGCAAGCATTGAAAGAGGCAAGAAGGTAATGATCAACGCAATTAGACTATTAGCGAGTTGCAAACATCGCTTCCGAGGGAGTATATGAATAATATACGAGTGAAGCCGATACAGTTTGCAACGAAGCTGAACGTTTAATTGCGTTGAGTATTTAACCACGCTCGCCTAAACCAACACAGTGAAAACCACTATCTACATGCACGATTTCTCCAGTAATACCCAACGCCAAATCTGAACATAAAAAAGCGGCTGTATTGCCCACATCTTCCAATGTTACATTGCGTCTTAAAGGTACAATACGTTCATTGTCTTCTAACATTTTTCGAAAATCATGAATACCCGAAGCCGCTAAAGTACGAATAGGGCCTGCTGAAACAGCATTCACCCGTACCCCAACAGGACCAAGGCTTTGAGCCATGTAACGAACATTCGCTTCTAAACTTGCTTTAGCTAAACCCATCACATTGTAATTCGGAATAGCTTTTTCTGATCCAAAATACGACAACGTAAGCAACGCTCCATTTCGATCTTTCATCATAGGCAAAAGACCTTTTGCTAATGCAACAAAACTATAGCTACTAATATCATGCGCTATACGAAATCCTTCTCTCGTCACACACTCCACATAATCCCCTTCTAGTTGATCTGCAGGCGCATAAGCGACAGAATGAATCACTATATCTACATGGTTCCAATGTTTCTTTAAACCTTCTGCCAGCCCTGCAATTTCAGCATCAGAACTCACGTCACAAGGTAATACAATAGAAGAATTCATTTCTTCCGCTGCTTTTTCAGCACGTGATTGTAAACGCTCACTTTGATACGTAAAAGCTAAATTAGCTCCTTCGCGGTGTAATGCTTGAGCAATTCCATAAGCAATAGAACGATTATTAGCAACACCAACAACTAAGGCATTTTTATTTGTTAAGAAGCCCATAATTTTTTAATCTCCTCGTTCTTTATTATTATAATATTCTTGATTAAGCAACTCGCGCATTTTAGCTTTTATCATTTCTATTGCAATGCGATTCTCGCCCCCGCGCGGAACAATGATATCAGCATAACGCTTTGAAGGCTCAATAAATTGCCAATACATGGGTCTTACTGTGGCCTCATATTGTTCTAATACTGACTGAAATGTTCGCTTTCGTTCCTCTATATCACGATGTAGTCTTCGAATAAGACAAATATCTAAAGGGGTATCCATAAAAATACGAATATCCATTAAGCGTCTTAGTGCCGGATCAGTAAAAAGTAAAATACCTTCGAGAATAATAATTTTATCGGGACCTATAGTTGTTGTCTCTGAAAGACGCTGATGCTGGCTGTGATCATAAACAGGAACATGCACCATTTCTCCTCTCTGCAACATTTGCAAATGTTCACATAGTAAAGCATGATCTAAAGAATTTGGGTGATCATAATTCGTCTTTTCTCTTTCTGAAAAAGGTAAGTTGCTTTGATCTTTATAATAAGAATCTTCCGAAATAACGACCACCTGCGCGGTTTCCATTTCCCGAGCAATTGTATTGGCCATTAAACTTTTTCCAGAAGCAGACGCGCCGGAAACACCAATAATAATTACATTGTTTTTCATAATGTACTGATCCTACCCTCAGAAACCAAAAAATTCAAGGGGCGAATAGTATTTATCCCTACGGAAAATTGTTAGTTATCATATCAGTAGCCTCTTGCTCTAATGCCATCCAATAACGTATAATTTCATGTTTTGAATAGTGGAGAGAAAAGCCCATTTTAAAACTACATACCGTTCATACGATTTTTCATCCCGTAGACAACGATCGCCTAAACAATCTTTGTGGCCCTTGTGAAGCACACTTACACCAAATTGAAAAGCATTTTGATGTAAAAATAACACATCGCAGTGGTAGTTTTCACCTTACAGGTCCTTCGCTGAAAATACAAAGTGCTCTCAAAGTATTGGAAGAACTTTATGAAGAAACTTTATTTGATGAAGCTTTATCTCATAAAAAAATTCATTCTTTCTTACTACAATTAGAAGAAAAAAATAATTCTTCATTTTTCGCAGAAAACGCTGAAAGCGCTTATGCTGTTTTTCAAATACATCACAAAATTATCCAAGCAAAAACAGCGAATCAACATCGTTACATGGAAAACCTTACTAAACATACCATTAATTTTGCCATTGGTCCTGCAGGAACTGGGAAAACTTATTTAGCCGTTGCCTGCGCAGTTGCTGCTCTTGTACAAGGTCGAGTAAAAAAATTAATTTTTGTTCGTCCTGCTGTAGAGGCTGGAGAGAAATTAGGTTTTCTTCCCGGCGACATCGCTGAAAAGGTACTTCCTTATTTAAGACCGATGTATGATGCACTTTATGACATACTAGGTTTTGAAGAAACACAAAAGTTAATGAGTCGAAATGTGGTTGAAATCGCTCCTTTGGCTTTTATGAGAGGAAGAACTCTCAATGATGCTTTTATCATTTTAGATGAGGCCCAAAATACAACTCCTGTCCAAATGAAAATGTTTTTAACTCGTATAGGCTTTGGATCCGCTGCTATTATTACCGGTGATACAACGCAAATTGATCTTCCGCGAGGAATACAATCTGGATTAATACATGCACTTCACATTATTCAAGATATTCCTAATATTTGTTTTAATACCTTTTCCACGAACGACATTGTACGTAATCCAATTATTTCAAAAATTCTCCATGCTTATGAACAAGATGAACAAAATAAACAATAAACCCCAAAATAATAAACCTAAGCATCGTTTTTCTTTGCAATGCGTCATAAAATCTCCTGACGCATCTCTTTTTATACCTAAACGTCCTTTTTTTACTCTTTGGACAAAAATTGGATTGGCACAATTAGACTATTCTGCGGAAGTATGCTTTCGCATTGTGGATAAAAATGAAATTCAAACGTTGAATCATCTTTACCGTACAAAAAACACTCCCACTAACGTACTTTCATTTCCCTCCGAGCGTCCTAAAGATATACCACAAAAGTCTTTTTACTTAGGAGACATTATTCTGTGCGCTGAAATTATTCAAGAAGAAGCATTAGAACAAAATAAAGCTATAGAGGCACATTGGGCACACATGGCGATTCATGGACTGCTACATTTATTAGGCTATGATCACATTCAAGACAAAGACGCCCACGTTATGGAAACATTAGAAATTCAATTATTAGAACAATTAGGATGGACTAACCCTTACGAGGAAACAATTCATGTCTAAAAAAATCGAACAACACTCTTGGTTGACTCGTTTAAAGCGCTACATAAAACAACGAATGAGCCCACGACTACAGAGTCAAGAGCAATTATTGACCTTATTAAAAGAAGCAGAAAAACAATCTATCTTAAGTTTAGATTCATTACTTATGATAGAAAGTGTCTTGGAATTTTCAGAAATGAAAGTGCGCGATATTATGATTCCACGCGCACAAATGATTACCGTATCTATTGATGCCGAATGGAAAACACTTATCAACATCGTTCACGCATCTGGACACTCTCGTTTTCCTGTTATAGGAACGCATCGTAATGAAGTTATTGGTATTTTACATGCAAAAAACCTCATAACTTATTCACCAGACTTATCCGACAATCAAAAATTTAATCTTAAAGACATTTTACAACCTGTCATGTTTGTTCCAGAAAGCAAACCTGTTGATATTTTACTAAAAGAATTTCGTCGCAGCAGAAATCACATGGCCATTGTGGTTGACGAATATGGTGGTGTGTATGGTTTTGTTACTATTGAAGATTTAATTGAACAAATTGTTGGTGATATTGAAGATGAATTCGATATTGATGAAGACACCTACATTAAAAAGCATTCAGAGGACCAATATATCGTCAAAGCACATATGCCTATTGAAGAATTTAATGAATATTTTTCAACGCAATTTGGTATTGATGAATTCGATACTATTGGAGGAATGGTTTTAAAAAAACTCGCTCATATGCCGAAAAAAGGTGAAAAAATCTCTATTGATAAATATGAATTTAAAGTAATCAGTGCAGATACCCGTCGTATTAAATTATTGCGCTTAACTATTCATTAGAAATGGCAGTTGACGACACTTAAGATATTAAGATAATATGGTGGCATTTTTAACATCATAAAATATGGAGAAGAATATAATATGTCTGTCAATAAAGTTGCGCTGATTACTGGAGTCACTGGGCAAGATGGTGCTTATTTAGCAGATTTTCTGTTAAACAAAGGCTATCAAGTTCATGGTATTGTTCGTCGCGCTTCGCTCCTTAATACACAACGGATTGATTCATTAATTGGGGCATCAAAAAATTTAACATTGCACTATGGCGATTTGACAGACTCCACTAATCTTATTCGTATTATTGGTGAAACCCAACCTGATGAAATTTATAATTTAGGCGCTCAAAGCCATGTGGCTGTTTCTTTTGAAGAGCCTGAATATACAGCTAATGCAGACGGTTTAGGTGCTTTGAGAATTTTAGAAGCCATTCGAATATTAAAATTAACAGAAAAAACTCGTTTTTATCAAGCCTCTACATCAGAGCTCTATGGTCTTGTTCAAGAAATTCCACAGAAAGAAACAACACCTTTTTATCCACGTTCTCCTTATGCCGTAGCAAAAATGTATGCTTACTGGATTACTGTGAATTATCGTGAAGCTTACAATATGTACGCTTGTAATGGCATTTTATTTAATCATGAATCTCCATTACGTGGAGAAACATTTGTGACCCGAAAAATTACACGTGAGATGGCTCGCGTTAAGATGGGATTACAAGAATGTCTCTATTTAGGTAATTTAGATGCCTTACGCGATTGGGGACATGCAAAAGATTATGTAGAAATGCAATGGTTAATGCTTCAACAAAAACAAGCAGAAGATTTTGTTATTGCCACCGGCGAACAACATTCTGTTCGAGAGTTTGTTGAATTAAGCGCCAAAGAGATGGATATTTCACTTTCTTGGGAAGGCCAAGGCGTTAACGAAAAAGCTTATGACGTAAAAACGGGCAAATGCATTGTTGCTGTTTGTCCAAAATTATTTCGCCCAGCAGAAGTGGAAACCCTCTTAGGCGATCCTACCAATGCAAAGCAAAAATTAGGCTGGGTTCCTAAAGTAACCTTCCCCGAATTAGTTAAAGAAATGGCTGCCGCAGACTTAAAAAGAGCTCAGCAAGAAATTTCTTTGAAATAACTATAATTCTCTTGACTCGCCATCTTATTTCCAGTAAGATGCGCGTCGATTCCCCAGTAGCTCAGTTGGTTAGAGCGGATGACTGTTAATCATTAGGTCGGCGGTTCAAATCCGTCCTGGGGAGCCATCTTAAAATATTATCCTATATGTCACTTTTATTAAACCAATTTTTTAAAAAAGTCACTCCCAGTGCAGTTTTCCAACGTGCTTTACCCAAAAAGGCGATTACTTCTTTTTTTAAATATGCCGCTAATTGCTCCATAACACCTTGGAAAAATTGGATGATTCGGCGCTTTATCCAAAAGTACGGCGTGAATATGCAAGAAGCTATTCAACAGACCCCACAAGACTTTAAAAACTTTAATGATTTTTTTATTCGAAAGTTAAAACCAGAACTTCGACCTATTACGTTTGATGAACATGATATCTTAAGCCCTGTAGACGGTTGCGTACGGCAAATTGGTCAGATAAAAGCAGGTAAATTTTTTAATGCTAAAGGACATTTTTTTACTTTATATGAATTATTAGGTGGAAACTTTCAACGCTGCATTCCTTTTCTACAAGGAACTTTTGCTAATCTTTACTTAGCTCCCCGCGATTATCATCGCGTTCATATGCCTTATGCAGGAACATTGAAAACCATGACATATATTCCAGGAAAGCTTTTTTCTGTGAAAGAAAGCAGCGTGAATGCCATTCCTTCATTATTTTCATTAAACGAACGCTTGGTGCTCACTTTTGACACTGCTATCGGCCCCATGGTCATGGTACTTGTTGGCGCAATGATTGTTGGAAATTTACATGTTGTCTGGCATGGCGATATTACCCGCGAAAAGAAAATCAGAGAATGGGACTATACCCAAAAGCCTTTACACTTTAATGCAGGCGATGAAATTGGGCATTTTCGGTTAGGATCTACCGTTATTCTTCTTTTTGATAACGAGCAAGCTCTTAACATTCAATGGAAGTCTGATCTAGAAAAACTTCAATATGGCAAACCTATTGGCCTTTGCTAAAAGGCACCATTGAAAATAGTGGGCGAATATTATTCGCCCCTACAGTTCACATTAAAATGGAAATGTAAAAAGACCAGACGCCCATTTTTAGATTCGAGCCAATCCATTACAACGCAAGTATTTCCCTTAGCCCTTCATCCAAAGCATCAGAATCTTCCATAGAAAGTCTACCTGCAGGCTTAGTTAGACGCGTTTTATCCACAGCACGAATTTGATCACACACTGCAACCACTGTCTTATCTAAACAAGATACCTCAATGGTCATAGGTGGCCTAGCTTTTGCTTGCGTCGAGAGAGGAATAACTACTACCGTGTGTCGGGCTTTATTTACAGGTGTTGCCCCGACAATCACACATGGCCTCAATTTATTAATCTCAGACCCTTTGGTTGGATTTAAATCTACCCAATAAATATCACCACGATTCATTTTCTAAACCATCCTGTAATGTCACATCCCAATCATTCATTTCCTTTGCTAGACTAGCATCTTTTTCAACCGCCAGGGCTGTCTCGTAGAGTAATTGCTCACGTCTTGATATTTCTGTTTCAAGGAGAACAGTGATTATTTTACTACGCTGACGAGCAGGTATGAAACTTTTCATCCTCAACGCTAATTGATCTGGTACGGAAATTAATATCTTATGCATCTTAAAACTCTCTAAGCTTTATATATATATAAGATATAGTATATATTATATATATAGAACCTACAAATCTAATAGAAAATCAGACACCCATTTTTAGATTCAAGTTATCCTATACTCCAGTTCTAAAAAAGCGACATTTCTAAATTACCCAAAGGTGACATTATCATTTTGCTCTGACACAAGGTACACAGCTCAGGGTGAACGCGTATAAATTCCAATAAAATCAAGGTTTGTAGGTGGTTTTTGTAGGGGCGGGTCTTGTGCCCGCCCGAAAATGCACAGTTTTTATCAATATTGGCGGGTAGGC
>JAJZTL010000068.1 GCA_021848965.1 Pseudomonadota bacterium | reverse complement strand
TCCGATCTACAACATATCCGTGCAGAAAATTCGCTCGAAGTGTTAAAAGTACGACCTTATCAGTCTGAAAGGTTACCTGGATTGAAAACTTTTTTTAAAACGTTATCTGCTGCATTAAAACAAGGTGTTGTATTACTCATGGATTATGGATTTCCACGACATGAGTTTTATCATCCTGATCGCTATATGGGGACGTTAATGTGCCATCAACAGCAACGTGCACATATAGATCCTTATAGAGAAGTTGGTCTGCAGGACATTACAACGCATGTAGACTTTACCGATGTTGCTGAACAAGCCTCAGATACCGGCTTTGATATTGCTGGTTACACGCAACAAGCTGCTTTTTTAATGAATGCTGGACTCCTATCACTTTGTACCCATGAAAATATTGCTGTAGGAGCGAATAACATTCGCCCTTTTGAAGCAAAAACAGCACTTCATCTTTTAACTTCTCCGAGTGAGATGGGCGAACTATTTAAGGTCATGGCATTAACAAAAGCAATCGATCTTTTTCCTTTTCCAGGATTTGAACATTTTGATAAACGGCATACCTTATGAATTCAGATAAAAAACTCACCGTTATTGAACTTAAAAAAGAAGCAATGAACTTCTCTGCAGGGCATTTTACTATTTTTTCTGCAACGGAACGTGAAAATATGCATGGCCATAATTATCAAGTGAGTATTTTTTTATCCACTTTTTTAGATACTCAAACAGGGTTAAGTTTTGATTATCGTTTTTATAAAAAATATATTTTAACGTTATGTAAAAAATTAGATGAAACGTTTCTTATGCCTGGAAAATCCCTGTATTTAACCTGGAAAGAAGAAAATGGTTATATTTGGTTTACATTTAATAATCAAAAAATTCCTTTTTTGCCTTCCGATGTGACAATTATTCCGGTGAGTAATATTACCGTTGAAGAGCTTTCCGGTTGGTTTATTCAAGAAATGCTTAAAAATACAGCTCAACTTAAAAAAGATCGCATTCACAAAATTATAGTTAAAGTATTTTCTGGACAAGGTCAGTCGGGCTCTTCATGTTGGGAAGATGTTTAATGTTCCTTTCCTGTAAAATAGCTTTGTATTGCCGGATGTGGATTTTTGCGTAATTCGGTTAAAGGAGCACAATCTAAAAGTTTGCCTTCACCTAAAAAGGCGACACGATCGGTGACTTTTAAGGATTCAGGATCATGCGTCACCACAAGAATAGTGAGTCCTAACATATCACGCAGATGTAGTACTAATTGATCGATTTCTCGTGAGCTAACTGGATCAAGGCCGGATGTGGGCTCATCAAAAAATAATAATTCAGGATCTAATGCAATGGCTCTTGCGGCTGCCGCCCTTTTTTGCATTCCGCCACTAAGTTCAGAAGGATATTTATAAGCGGCAGAAGAGGGCAATCCAACAAGAGCTATTTTTAATAATCCAATATGTTGCATAAATGCTTCTGGTAGGTGAGGAATAAATTCTCGAATGGGAAATAAAACATTTTCGAGAACAGTCATAGAGCTAAAGAGAGCGCTTTGTTGGAAAAGAACCCCCCAACGTCGACGAATGTCATCAAGCGCTTTATGTTTAGCTGTTAAAATATCGGTTCCAAACACTTTAACAATGCCTGAAGTGGGCTTTTGTAGCATTAAAATACTGCGCAAAAAAGTAGTTTTTCCGCTACCGCTACCACCTACGATACCGATAATTTCTTTGCGACGAATATCTAAATCAATCCCTTTGTGAACCCATTGCCCGCCTAGTTTATTTTTTAGATCTTTGACTTCGATGATGACATCATTCATAGATTAAATTCCCACCCAACTGTAAAGAACAGAGAAGAAAGCATCGGCAATAATAATAAGAAAAATTGCTTGCACGACGCTTTTGGTGGTTTGAAAACCAACGCTGTCAGCACTAAAAGTTACTGCAAATCCTTGAAAACAACCGACAAGAGCAATAATAGCCGCAAAGAAGGGTGCTTTAGACAGGCCAATGTAATAATGAGATACACCTACATCAGATCTGAGACGCAGAATAAAATCAGGGAAACCAATGCCTAACATTTGTTTAGACATAACCATGCTTCCAAGGATGCCAAATAAGTCTGACCAAAAAATTAATAAAGGAAAGACAATGACGAGACCTAAGGTTTTGGGAAGAACAAGGCGTTGTATCGGTGAAATGCCCATGGTAAGCAAGGCGTCAATCTCCTGA
This sequence comes from Pseudomonadota bacterium, assembly GCA_021848965.1. Taxonomy (GTDB): domain Bacteria; phylum Pseudomonadota; class Gammaproteobacteria; order Legionellales; family Legionellaceae; genus CABHON01. Next base: position 10,575 of record JAJZTL010000068.1, on the reverse strand, counting down.
TTGACTTTCATGGTTCCAATTTCTGCCGTAAAAGAGGAACTGGTGCGTCCTGCGACGATAATCGCCGCAATTAAAGGACCAAATTCGCGAAAAACGGCAATACCTGTTAAATAAACAATAAAAATATTGGCTCCATAGGTTTGAAGTTGGAGGCCCATTTGATAAGCTAATACCACGCCAATAAGAAAAGAAAGCATCCCTAAAATGGGGAGAGCAAGAAATCCTGTGTGGTAAATTGCATTGCAGATATTAGGAATATGGAAGACGCGAAACGTTCGAAATCCTTGGGCAATAAGTAACCATATTTCGCCAATAAGTGATAAAAAGCTTAAAGCTTCTTCAGTGCGTTCACAAGTGTTTTTGCCTATACGATAAAGAAAGCTCTTTTTTTCTTTCTGTGGTGGTGCCGACTGCATAATGACATCTGAATTTGGTTCCACTAAATTCAGCATTTCCGTATGTTCCATACGAAACTCGTTCATCGAGACAGTATTACCTTCTTTCTTCAGTAACTCTAGACACTCATGCAGTAACCAAGCGCCAGCACTATCCATTGCTGAAACTTGCGCGCCATTTAGCGTTATATCAGTATTTTTAGGCCAGCTCATTTCTGTATAATGAGCAGAAAGAGAAGCTATATTTTGCAAAGACCAAGGACCACTTAATGTTAATGTGTTACTCGTTGGGTCAATAATAATATTAGCTTCGTTTTTTGATTCTGTTTTCATAAGCTGGACATATTACAGGGCCAGCGTTTTTTTTACAAATGGTATTGTTAACCGATGCTGCTCTTTCCACGCTGCTATATCTAGTTTCTCAAAAATTTCTAATAATTGACTTGGATTTCTAGGGAAGCGTCGTATAAGAAACGCCAATACTTCTTCGGGAATATCTAATCCTTGTTCATGAGCACGTGTTTTTAAAAGAGCTAAACATGCGGTTTCGTCTAAAGAATTTAGATGAAAAACGATAGCTGAGCTAAAACGAGAACGCAAATCAGGAAGTTGAATATTTAAAGAAGCCAGGGGCAAAGAAGCCGCAAGCAAAAGACGTGTTTTTTCTTGCGCTAAGACTTTGTTATAGCAATGAAATAAGGCTTCCTCCCAAAGAGCATTGCCTGCAACTTGTTCAATATCATCAATGGCAATTAAGCTGAGTTGTTCAATATCTTCTAAAATACCTGGGCCTAATTCGACGAGTTGTTTTAAAGGCAAGTAAGTACTCGGACCTAAATTATTGTCATGACAACTCGCTTGCAAAAGATGAGACTTTCCAGCACCTTTTTCACCCCAAACATAAAAAATGCGCTCAGATTGAGGAGATAAAGATAAGCTAGCTAATAACGTATCACGCAAAATAAGATTATTTTGCCAGAAAAAATTTTCAAAACGAGCCGAATTTTTAAGTGGAATAGGAAAAGCTAGCTGGTTAATTTACTTCGCCTCTCAATGAATTTGTACGTACTTCAGTAATTTTGACAGAAACTAATGAACCGACATCTTCAGGAGATCCTTTGTAATTAACAATACGGTTGCATTCAGTTCTTCCTGTTAATTCTTCTGGATTTTTCTTGGAGTGACCCGTGACCAAAATGACTTGCTGGGTGCCTATCATTGATTCACTAATATTTCGCGCTTGCTGTATCAAGCGTGCTTGTAAAATAGATAAACGCGCCTTTTTTGTTTCCATTGGAACATTATCAACTAAAGAAGCAGCGGGAGTTCCTGGTCTTGGACTATAGATAAAACTATAAGAAGTATCAAAACCAATTTCTTGAATAAGATTCATCGTGTCTTCAAAATCTTTGTCGGTTTCTCCTGGAAAACCGATAATAAAATCTGAAGATAATCGAATGTCAGGTCGTACTTGACGTAATTTTTGAATCTTGGATTTGTATTCAAGTCCAGTATATCCACGTTTCATCATATTTAAGATACGATCTGAACCACTTTGCACTGGTAAATGTAAATGATTGACTAATTTAGGCACGTCATTATAAGCCTGAATCAGGTTATCCGAAAATGCAATCGGATGAGACGTTGTAAAACGAATGCGTTCTAAACCATCAAAGCCAGCAATGGTTTGAATTAGATAGGCTAAATCAGCTTGTTGTTCATCGTGTGTTTTGCCTCGATAATCGTTGACGTTTTGCCCTAATAAATTGACTTCTCGGACGCCTTGAATGGTCAATGCATAAACTTCGGCTAATACATCATCCATGGGACGGCTAATTTCTTCGCCGCGTGTATACGGTACAACACAGTAACTGCAATATTTACTGCAACCTTCCATAATGGATACATAAGCTGTAGGTCCTTCAGCCCGTGGTTCCGGTAAGCGATCAAATTTTTCAATTTCTGGAAAACTAATATCAAGAACGACGTTTTTCTTAATTCTGCTTTGCTCTTTCAGAGAAGCGTCGAGCATTTCTGGAAGACGATGTAATGTTTGCGGGCCAAAAATGAGATCCACATAAGGCGCGCGTTTAGCTATCGCGTCTCCTTCTTGACTGGCAACGCATCCTCCGACACCAATAATGAGATGAGGTCTTTTGTCTTTTAAAATACGCCATTGACCTAATTGTGAAAATACTTTTTCTTGCGCTTTTTCACGAATAGAGCATGTGTTCAATAAAAGAATATCAGCCTCTAAAGGATCTTGTGTTTTTGTAATACCATGAGATTTTTCTAAAACGTGCGCCATTTTGTCTGAATCATATTCATTCATTTGGCATCCATGAGTTTGAATAAAAAGTTTCCTAGGTTGATTGTTTTGCATAAGTATCTTTAATAAAAGGAAGTAAAATGAGTGTAAACATCATGACGATAATCATTAATGTAATTGAAATTATATAATTGTTGAGACTATAAATGCGAATACCATGGCTCATTTGGCCGCTCCATAAAGCATCTAAAGCACGACCTAATAAAGGTTGAGCAATAGAAACACCAATCATATTCATCATATTCATGAACCCCAAGGCAGTTGCGCAATATTCAGGTTTGTTAATTTCTCGTGCAATAGAGAAAGACGGTAAAAAAGCACAGGAGAAAAAGCCAAAAGCAAATAGAAATATTTGCATCATCATGAGATGAGAAAAGGGGTAGTATATTGCAATGAGCAGTGTTAAGGGGGCCATCACTGCGCCAAAGGCCATCGGTGGTAATCGTCTTCCTATTCGATCAGAAAGCGCGCCCCAAATGGGGCTTCCAATAGCCCAACCGACTAGGATTAACGAAATAATTCCAGCAGCCGCAGTTTCATCGATATGATAACCAGCGGTTAAAAATGGAACACCCCATAAACCACAAAGAGTAGGAGTGGGGACATACATTAATCCGCCATATAAAGCGACTAACCAGAGTTGTTTATTTTTTAATACCTGTAATAATTCGCTGCCGAGTGTTTTAAAAGATGTTTTTTTCGGAATAGTTTTTCCTGCGGGCGAATCTTTAACAACAGTAAAAATAGCGAAAGATAAAATAATGCCTAAAAATCCTAGGGTATACATACTATTGCGCCAGCCGATTGCGCTAATCACATGCGCAAGAGGAGCCTCGCCACCAATAGCACCTAGCATACCCAAGGTGACAATAAGTCCTGTGAGTAAAGCAAATCGTCTTGCAGGAAACCAATTAGCAACGAGTTTAAGCGCGCCAATAAAGGCAAAAGCCGAACCCAAACCAATAAAAAAACGCGCAACAACGGCTGTAAAAAGATGATCGGTTAAGCCAAATACAAAACTAGAAATAGCACAGAGTGCAGATGAGCAGGTGAGTAGACGATGAGGTCCTAGTTTATCCAATAAAACACCTGCGGGAATTTGCATACCGGCATAAGAAATAAAATAGACGCCAGATAAAATGCCGAGTCCATCAGCGGTGACAGAGAAATCATGCATTAAATGCGAACCCATCACACTGGGAGAAACTTGCAAAAGAAACTCATAAAAATAAAAAAGACAACTGAGTATCCACACAATCCATGCGCGAATGCTTGGCTGTTGACAAGAATCTGACGATTGTAACATAGAGTCCCCTTTTTACTTTTTCATAAAAAAACGAGCAGAATTTTACCACTTTTAACTTAATAAATTCAAGGTTTTTGATGGGGTTTGTATACAATTAGTCAACATCATGGCGCAAGGGAGGTTACCTATTCTGCTGAAAAATATGTTACAATGGCATCAATTAAAACAATTTTAAGCAATTATTAAGATATGCCAAAAGAAGCTCTCGTTCAAATACGAAAAGATCCGGAAACTGTTTTACTAAGTGATAGTAATAACATATCAGAAGATGCTCGGCATAGAATGTTCGAGATTGCACGTGCCCAGTCTACAGTATCTGGAGATATAATTACTGTCGAAGCGCGTCAGATTCTTAATTATCAAGGCGAGCATTATATTATTCTTCAACCTGCTATATATTTCGCTTATCAAGATGATAGCGAAAGGCCAGATATTGACAAAGATCGTGGGTCTCGGGAAGTTGTGCTCTTAAAAAATGAGCGTGGTGAGATCTTTGTTGCTAAAATTATCACGGTTCCTCAAAGCATCAGAGAGCGGGTTTTACAATCAGCGCAGAATGAAATTCAGGTGGCTCACCATTTCAAAATGTCGCCTCATAATGAATGTGTTGCCAGAGAAATTAATGATGGCTATACCCAAATATATTTATTGCAGCCTTACAAAGGGATTTGCTTAGAGGAAGTGCGTAATGCTGGCAGTCTATCTTTTGAACAAAAAACCCATATCGCGGCTCAAATATTAAGAATTACTCTTCACCTTCATGCAGAAGGGTATCTTCACAGAGATTTACAACGACACAATTTTGTTGTTCAAAAAAATGATACTACAGGACTTTATGATGTTTTTCTGGTTGATTATGGAAAAGCAGTGACATTTGATTTGGAAACGGGTGTTAATAGAGTCTCGGGAAGTAGTGTTAAGACAGATATGATTCAAGCCTTTACTGAAATACAAGAGTTTTTTTCAGGTGAAATGGATTATGCGGAGACCAGCGAATTTGACATGCATTGTATGGGTATTATTGAGGAAGCATCTAAAAAAGTAAGAGAAGCGGAAACCACATCCGAAAACACCCTCCGTCAAAATATAAAAACGATCGTAGAGAAGACTTCATATGATATTCAAATGGCACATAAAATAGTCTGTAGCCAACTTGAAGCGCTTAAAGTAGATACAAAAAATGTGGTAAAAGATTATAAAAAGGCAACTTCTGCAAGGTGTTGTTTTTTTCTTTTAAATCGCAAACATGGATATATTGGCCAATGTAGAGCGAGTAAGTTGGAGCGAGAGACCAACAGAGCAGATAGTGTGCGAAAGATTCGCGATGCTTATCAGAAATGCTTTGCTCCGGGGCGGTTATCAACAGCGGGTAATAATACTCATTCGCTCATTCAATTTGCTGTTAAAAGCGAGGTCATTAATAGAAAATTTAACTTATCCGAAATTCTTAAAAGCAAATTAGGTCACAATGCTCACCAATTTAACGCAGAGGCAAGAGGCGGAAAAAAGAAAGAATCACTTTTGACTACAGAGGCTCGCTGCGCCGCTGCGCAACTTCGATAACTTTTTCATTAACTCAAACCAATTCATTCTCTCATTCCTTCACAAAGCATAAAGCTGAGTATATACTCTTTCCTTTTAATTCTTATGCTTGGGGGAAATAGAAGTTATGTTTCGTGTATTAATTGCGGGTTCTGGAAAAATTGGTTCATTAGTGGCGTGGCTTTTAGAAAGATCGAAACGCTATGAAGTCCATATCGGCGATGTTTCTTTTAAGGGAGCTGATGTGACACACTTACTGCGAGCTTTTCCTCATATAAAGAAAACAATATTAGATTTTTCGGATGAAATTGCTGTGGGGGAATATGTTCAGAATCACGGTATTCAAGCGGTTATGTCTAGTCTGCCTTACTTTTTGAATCCCAAAGTAGCTGAAATGGCCAAAAGAAGTCAAATTCACTATTTTGATTTAACCGAAGACACACATGTTACTTCTTGTGTGAAAGCTTTAGCTAAAGATGCCAAAAAAGCGTTTGTTCCTCAATGTGGCTTAGCTCCAGGATTCATTAACTTAACTGCAAATAGTTTAATGAAAACATTTGATAAGCTGGATAGCGCAAAATTGCGCGTCGGAGCTTTGCCACAAAACAGTAACCATGCATTACATTATGCCTTAACATGGTCTACGGATGGAATTATCAATGAATATGGCAATCTTTGTCACGCTATTGAGCGTGGTGAATCTGTTATGGTTCCAGCATTGGAAGATTGGGAACTCATTCAGTTAAATGGAAATTCTTACGAAGCTTTTCATACCTCTGGTGGTGTGGGGCATTTAGTCGAAATGTACCAAGGAAAAATTAATACGCTTAATTATAAAACAATGCGTTATCCTGGACACTGCGACAAAATGCGCTTTTTGATGAAAGATTTAAAACTGAACGAAGATAGACCTACATTAAAAAGAATTTTAGAAAATTCAGTGCCTAAAACCTATCAAGATTTAGTGGTTATTTATGTTTCAGTGACTGGATGGCAAGGAAATACTTATATCGAACAAAATTATTCTAAAAAAATCTATCCTCAAGTGCTCGAAGGCATTACATGGTCAGCGATCCAAATCTCTACCGCATCTGCTTTGTGTGCAACTGTTGATATTATCTTAAATGATGAGAAGCAGTACTCCGGCTTTGTGATGCAAGAAATTATTCCTTTAGAAGTCTTTCTCGCTAATCCTTTTAGTGCTCCTTATCAAGAGGTGTCTCATGTCTAAAATAGCAGACGTATTAAAGAAATTAGCCATTGAATCGATTAATCCTGGAGGAGGTATTGGAGAAGAGCTCTGGATGTCTGGGCATTCTATGTTAGATTCGGTTAGTCCTATTGATGCACAACATATTGCCTCTGTAAAAACGTGCGGTGCTGCTGAATATGGAACATTGATGCACAAAGCAAAAATTGCTGCAGAGGAATGGCGCAAATGGCCTGCTCCCAAAAGAGGTGAAATTATTCGCCAAATAGGTAATGTTTTACGCGAATATAAAGAGGCGCTGGGTAGTTTAGTTTCTATTGAAATGGGAAAGTCTTTCCAGGAAGGATGCGGTGAAGTGCAAGAAATGATTGATATGGCGGACTTTGCTGTAGGTCAATCACGCATGCTTTATGGAAATAGTATGCATTCAGAACGTCCTTTCCATCGAATGTATGAACAATGGCATCCTTATGGTATTGTAGGCGTCATTTCTGCCTTTAATTTCCCCGTGGCTGTTTGGGCATGGAATGCATTTCTTGCAGCTATTTGCGGTAACGTTACTATTTGGAAACCATCTTCTAAGACGCCATTGTGTGCCGTTGCAGTGCATAAACTTTGTCAGCAAGTACTCACAGAGAATAAAGCACCAGATATTTTTGGTTATTTTATTGCTGAAAATCGTGAAGTGGCGGAATTATTAATTAAAGACCCTCGTGTGCCTTTAATTTCTTTTACCGGCTCTACTCATGCAGGCCGACATGTCGGTGAAGTCGTGGCGCGTCGTTTCGGAAAAACCATTCTGGAATTAGGTGGCAATAATGCCATCATTATTGATGAAACAGCTGATCTGCGACTAGCTATTCCTGCGGTAGTGTTTGGTGCTGTCGGAACAGCGGGGCAACGTTGCACATCAACACGAAGATTATTTGTGCATGAATCACAAATGTCCATGGTTTTAGAAAAGCTGAAACACGCTTATGCGCAAATTACCATAGGAGATCCATTAGATTCAAAAAATTTAATGGGACCTCTTATTGATCAATCAGCTGTAAAAGATTATGAAAAAGCTTTAGCTGAGATTGAGGCTTTAGGAGGGCATATTTTCACCGGAGGTCGTGTATTAGAGCGCGCGGGTTGTTATGTGGAGCCTACTATTGTGACACAATTAGGCAATTCAGCTGATATTGTGCAAAAAGAAACTTTTGCTCCCATTTTATATGTCATGGAGTATAAAGAGTTGAAGGAAGCCATTGCTTTACAAAATGCAGTACCACAGGGATTATCATCCGCGTTATTTACTCAATCACTCAAGGCTGCCGAGCTTTATTTAAGTGCTTTAGGAAGTGATTGCGGTATTGCGAATGTGAATATTGGGACATCGGGAGCCGAAATTGGCGGTGCTTTCGGTGGTGAAAAAGAAACCGGTGGCGGGCGTGAATCTGGTTCTGATGCTTGGAAAGCTTATATGCGACGTCAGACTAATACCATTAATTGGGGAGATTCTTTGCCATTGGCGCAAGGAATTAAGTTTGAAGTTTAGGTAAGTTCGAGCTTCTAAAATCCCCCTGCCCCCCTTTTCTAAGGGGGATTAAGGGGGAATTTTTAATTTAAACCTCTGGAAAAAATTCGGCGTCTAATGCTTGTTCAATTGTCCAAGGGCATTCTTTCGGAAATACGTTTCGGTTGATTCCTGTTTCGATAACAGCTTTAGAAATGCTTTTTACATAAGCTTTGGTAAAAATTTCGGGCAAAAAGTAGCCTAAACTAGGGTTATCTTCGAGAAGATCCGTAATATCCAACCGCTGGTTTGCAATCGTTAAATACCAACTATGGCTTTTTAATTCGGGTTGATATTTCCATTTTAAAAGGTGCATGAGCAAAACAGCTAAACGATTTCTCAGTTCAGTTTTATTCTGATTTCCCATGTTTTCTACCTCTTCTAGCAAGTGGACTAAATCAAGATTTTCTAACTTTTTGGTTTTAATCCATTGCGCTTGTTCTTGTGTCCAAGCATAAAAATCTTTTTCATATAAATTAGAATCTATTCTCATACTTTTTTCTCCGTTCTGTTCTCCGTTAACGTATGATAGAATTATAGCATCGTCATTAAGAGAAAAAAATATGTCTAAGAAAACTAATGCCATGAAAATTTCCCGTGAAGAAAATTTTGCGGAGTGGTACCAAGAAGTAATTAAAACTTCTGATTTAGCGGAACATGCCGTGGTTCGCGGTTGTATGATCATTAAGCCTTGGGGATATGCTTTATGGGAGAATATCCAAGCAGTATTAGATCGTATGATTAAAGACACCGGACATGAGAATGTCTATTTTCCACTGTTGATTCCTTTAAGCTTTATGCAAAAAGAAGCCGAGCATGTGGAAGGGTTTGCTAAAGAATGTGCGGTAGTTACCCATTATCGTTTAGAAGGCGATGGACAAGGAAATCTGATTCCTGCACCTGATGCTAAACTAACCGAACCTTATATTATTCGCCCTACCAGTGAAACTATTATTGGTGATGCGATGGCCTCATGGATTCATTCGTACAAAGATCTCCCTATAAAAATTAATCAATGGGCCAACATTATGCGTTGGGAAATGCGTACGCGTCTTTTTTTAAGAACCTCTGAGTTTTTATGGCAAGAAGGGCACACCGCTCATGCCACTTCCGAAGAAGCCACATCTGAAGCCTTAACCATGTTAGATGTGTATGAAAAATTAGCTGTCGATTACCTGGCTGTTCCTGTGGTCAAAGGCGAAAAAACACCGGCAGAACGTTTTCCTGGAGCGGTGAATACTTATTGTATTGAGGCAATGATGCAAGATGGTAAAGCCCTTCAGGCGGGAACATCGCACTTTTTGGGACAAAATTTTTCTCAAGCGCATAATATGCTTTTTACGGATAAAGAACAAAAAAATCAATTAGCTTGGACCACTTCATGGGGTGTTTCAACACGTCTCATTGGTGCGTTGGTGATGACCCACAGTGATGATGATGGTTTAGTATTGCCTCCTAGAATTGCTTCCTCTCATGTAGTATTGATTCCTATGATCATGAATGACGCGGATGCGGAAAAAATTCTCAATTACTGTGATGCTTTGGCACAAGATTTAAAGCAAGTTCCGTATTTTGGTGGTTCATTAAAAGTTTTAGTCGATAAAAAGGAAGAGCGAGCCGGTGTGAAATTTTGGGGAGCAGTTAAAAAAGGTATTCCCTTACGCATTGAAATTGGATTGCGGGAAATTGATGGCGATAGCCTGTCTGTGTCTCGTCGCGACAAACCTGCAAAAGAAAAATATTCTCTGAGTCGCCAAGAATTATTATCAAATGCGCCTAAGTTATTAGATGAAATACATGACACTCTCTATCAGCGCGCACTTGCAATGAGAAAAAATAAAACCTTTGAAGTGAGTTCATTAGAGGAATTAGAAAAGCGTTTTACTCTAGATGAAAATACTTGCATTGGTTGGGCGATAGGTCATTTTGACACTTCCATTGAACATTTGCCTGAAGTAGAGAAAAAATTAAAACAGCTAAAGCTTACCATTCGGTGTATAATTAATAATGAGGTGGCTTCAAAACCATGTGTATTTTCAGGCAAACCTGTGAACACGCAAGTTATATTTGCGCGAGCTTACTGATTTAACACTAAAATATGACAATACTAGGGTCTGTTGACATTTCAGTTTCTTATCAAAACAATCGATCCATTGTAGGGGCGAATAATATTCGCCCTTCTTGCTGATAATGTGGATCTCAATAAAGCCATCATGGGCGAATGTTATTCGCCCC
>JAJZTL010000067.1 GCA_021848965.1 Pseudomonadota bacterium | reverse complement strand
AAATATGTCGTTTGGTTTTTTCTGACAGTCGCTTGGCATAAGTTAAGGCAGTGGGGCGACCGGCAAAATTTTTAAGTAAACTCTTTAATTCTTGCTGAAATTTTTTGTCTTGAGCATAGTGATTAAACGCTTCTTCAATTTCTTTTAAGGGGCCAACAAGCGTTTCGGGAACGTAAGCTCCGCCATAATTGTCATAATAATTATTACTCATAAAATACCTCAAATAATTTTTTTAGTTTTAGTGGATCTTTTTTTCCCGGAGAAGTTTCCACCCCACTAGATAAATCAACCGCAAAAGGAGAATAATTTTTTGCCTGTTGAATATTGTCAATATTCAATCCACCAGATAAAAAGCAGTTTTCAAGTGATGATGGCATTAAATCCCAATTCCAAGTTTTGCCTGTTCCACCGATCTGATCAGGATCATGGGTGTCTAATAATGAATAGTGACAGGAACGATTGTTTATAACCTCTATTTGGTCTTTAATTCGCAGGCTATTAATTATTCTAAATTTTGGGACTCTAAAATTAGGGTGTCCAAAATTTTTATCAGAATAAATTTGGACACCCCATAAGTTAAGTTCATGCGCTATTTTTGTAATTTCTTCAGCATCTTGATCAACAAATACGCCAATGGATTGCGCGGTATCCAGAGCTGAAATAATTTTTTTTGCAGTGGCATAGCTGATGTAACGTGGTGAACTTTTTTCAAAAATAAAACCGAGAAAATGAGCACCTAAAGATTCTGCGAGTAGGGCATCATCAATGTTGGTAATGCCGCAAATTTTAATTTTTGTTTCCTTGATTTTTTTTATAAAAGTCTCAGGATCTTCGGATCGTAGCAACGCTGTACCAATTAAGACAGCCATAATACGTGGGTGTAACGTTAATACTTGTTCTGGTTTCAAAATACCTGAGGCAGCGACAACGGGAATGTGTTGTGGAATTTTATCTATTAATGAATCTGTTTGATGATAATTTATTTTTAGGGTGTCTAAATTTCGATGGTTAATCATTAATACTTGAGGCGAAATTTGGAGTGCTTTTTCTAAATCAGCTTCATCGAAAATTTCAATCAACGCAGTCATGTTGAATGATTCAATTTTGGCTTTTAATTTTTTGGCTTTGGCAAGCGTTAAAATACGCATGATCAACAATACTGCGTCAGCGCCATGAGCATAAGCTTGTTCAATTTGATATTCGTCAATAATAAAGTCTTTACATAGAATAGGCAATTGAGTTGATTGTTTCACTTTCACCATATCATCCATTTTGCCACCAAAAAAATCGGTGTCTGTTAATACAGAGACAGCGGCAGCCCCTCCTTTTTTATAATGCTCAGCTATTTTTTCAGGTAAATAAGGTGAGCAAAGAACACCTGTGCTAGGGGATTTTTCTTTAACCTCAGCTATAATTTGCAGGCCTGGAGCGGTAATAGCTTTTAAAAAATTCTTCTGGTCATTTTGGCGCAATGGTAAGTTTTGTGCCTGTCCTTTAATTTCGTTAAGACTCTCTTTCTTTTTTTGTACAATTTCATCAAGAATCATAATTTCTTACCTCGTAAAATTTTTTTAGTGCATTACCGAATTGGAGACTATTTTGAGCTTTTAGATAACTGGCATCAAAAGAAGTTTCTGATGAATAAAGCATGTCAGCAAAAGCAGCATTAAACAATATGACGTTTGATAGAGCTCCAGTAGTCTTGTTTTGTAAAATATTCAGCAAAATTTGCGCATTATCATCAGGCGTTCCGCCTTTTAATGCGGAAATGTGAATAGGTGCTATAGCTTGTTTTGTATAGTCAAAATGTGTTTTTTTATATCCCTTTTGATCTACAGACATAATATGCATGTCTTCACCTGGAATCAATTCATCTGTATGCTGACAGCAAAAAACGAGAGCTTTACGTTTGAGAAGAAATAGTGCCTCACTCATGGGAATAAGAAATTCTTTTTTAGACACGCCAATTAGTTGATGAGTTGGGCGTAAAGGGTTTAACAATGGCCCTAGAAGGTTAAAAATACTGTAAGTATTTTTTTCAGCGAGCTTTTTTCGTGCATCGCGTACTTTTGAGAAAATAGAATAAAAATGAGAGGCTAATAAAAAACTTAACTGTATTTGATTAAATTGTTCTTTTGCCGCAGATAGTGTTTGTGGATATTTTATGGATAATTTATTTAAACAATCAATGCTACCGGATTGGCTACTCATTTTTATATTGCCGTGTTTGAGAACAGGAATTCCCATGCCAGCAATGACAAAGCTGCAGGTGGTTGAAATATTAAATAGACCTTGTTGATCGCCACCAGTTCCCACGATATCTAAAGCATCATGAGTTTTTTGTGGAACATGTGTTAATGTATAAATGTATTCTACCGCTTGAAATAAGTGTTCCCCATCGAGTGCATAGAGATTTATTTTTTCCAATAACTGACATTGCTGTTGGAGCGATAAATTTTCTTCTAACAAGGGTTTTAGCAGAGAAACTACAGACATAATTTTACAAATTCCTCCAACAGTTGAGAACCCTCAGGAGTCAGAATTGATTCAGGATGAAACTGTACGCCATAAATAGGTAGGGTTTTATGCTTTAATCCCATAATAATGTTTTGTGAATTTTCTGCTTCAATTTGTAAAACTTCCGGCAAGCTCTCACGTTCGACCATGAGAGAATGGTAACGACCGGCCTGAAATGAGACAGGCATGTTTTTAAAAAGCCCTGATTTTTGATGAAGAATGAGATCTCGTTTGCCGTGTACTACTTCGTTGGCATGAATTACTTTTCCCCCAAAAGCGGCGGCGATGGCTTGATGTCCAAGACAGACACCCAATAAGGGAATATCTTGGGTGTCTCGAATTATGTCAATGCAAATGCCTGCATCTTCAGGGCGTTTGGGTCCAGGAGATAAAATAATGCCTTTTGGGTTTAATTTTTTTATCTGTTGCAGACTTATTTTATTGTTTCTCACAATCTGAATATTGTTATAAAAAGGGGCAATAGATTGATAAAGGTTATAGGTAAAGCTGTCGTAATTATCGATAATTAATAACATAATGCTTCTCCTATGGCATCAATCATGGCTTGTGCTTTATGGCGTGTTTCATTCGCCTCTGCTTGTGGATCTGAGTCGGCAACAATACCTGCGCCTGTCCTAAAGGAAGCCATGCCGTTTTTTATCGTGGCCATGCGAATAGCAATGCAACTATCAAGATTTCCTTCAAAATCCAAGCAACAAATGGCTCCTCCATATATATTGCGTCGAGAGTTTTCTAATTCATCGATAATTTCCATCGCGCGAATTTTAGGTGCGCCGCTTAATGTTCCGGCCGGAAATGCGGCGGCTAAAGCATCTAAGGCATCTAAATGATGCAGCAGTTCACCCGTAATAGTCGATGTAATATGGCTCACATGTGAAAAATGTTTTACTTTCAGTAATTCAGCAATGTTAATGCTGCCTATTTTTGATACACGACCAAGATCATTGCGAGCAAGATCAACGAGCATCATATGTTCAGCAAGCTCTTTGTCATCATTTAATAAGTCCATTTCTTGTTCTTCAAGCGATTTTGTACGTTTGCGTGTTCCTGCAATAGGATTAACGCTAACAAGTTTATTATCTACTTTTACACAAGTTTCGGGCGAAGCTCCCACTAAGGAAAAATCATCCATGGGTATATAAAATAAATAGGGTGTCGGATAATTTTTACGTAAAGTTTGATAAATTTTCAAAGGATCTTCTGTGTAGGGGCACTGAAAAGTTCGAGAAAGAACCACCTGAAAAATATCGCCAGAGTGAATATAGTTTTTTGCTTGGTGAACTATTTCTTTAAAGCGGTTATCGTCAATATCCGGCTCAATTAATAGTGTAGAATTTTGTAGGGGCGAATAATATTCGCCCACATTATTTGTGTCTATAGTAGATGCAAATTTTTTCAGAAACTGATTGAAATCATCAAGTTCCTTTGAGTTATTTTCATTATTGTTAACAATATGCTGAATGTGTAATTCTTTTGTTCTGTGATCAAAACATAGACTCATGCGATAAATATTAAAAGCTAAATCAGGGGTATTATTTTGGGGATGTTGATTCGGAATTTCTTCAAAAAAACGTACAGTATCATAGGCAAAAAAACCCACAACGTTTCCTATGTGTGACGAGGCTGAATTTGTTGATTCACAGGAAAAATCTTCCATAAACTGTCTGAATTCTTTCAGTCCTATATTGGTATGATGATGCCCACGAAATCTGGCCATTGTGTCAAAGCTAATAATGGACTTTTTTATAAAACCTTCTTCGGAATTTTCCAATAAAACAGCATCTGGATATATTTTTCTTATAGCAATGAAAAAAGCTATTATTTGTTCCGCTAAATAAGAGGCATCTATTTTTTGATAAAATAATTTATGTTTAGACTGTATTTTATTCATTTTTATCTGCTCAAGTAAAATATTTGTGTAATGTTACGCAATTACATTTGTTGAGTCAACTTTTTATTTCAAATTATTTTATTTTCACAAAAAACTATCAATAGCAATGAAAAAAGTTAGGCAATACGCTTTGATTTGTGCTACAGGTATTTTGCGTTAATTTCAAATTAAGATCTCATTAATTAAAATATATTTAGGGGTATTAGTCATGAACAATAAAGTTTTAATAGCTTGCGCTTTGGCATTATGTTTGGTTGGAGCTAATGGTATTGCTGCGACTGCGGATGTCGGCAAGCATACAACTGTCAGTGGCGGAACAGGTGGTGGCGTAACCGTTGCGACGACAACAGACAAAGGAGTTAGAACAGAACAGCTTAACGTAGGTGCAGGTAAGGATACTACGTATGTGAATGCTAATGGGACTCCTGAAGCTAGTCGTTCGGTTGCTCCCGCAGCAAGTGGAACTGGACAAACAGTTACAACAAATGTCAATGGAGCCTCGTCTACTGAAGAAAGAGCCATGAATGGCACGGTATCTCCAGAAGCAGACGACTAGTAATGGGGGAATGTTATTTTTCCCCTCGAGATTGATCTAATTTTCAAATAATTACATCATGTTGTATAATTGAAACATGAAAACTGAGTTTCAACCTTTAGCCGCCAAATTACGTCCCGATAACCTTGGACAGTTTGTAGGTCAAAAACATCTTTTAGCGCAAGACAAGCCATTATATGCAGTAGCAAAGCAAGGTAAGCTGCATTCAATGATTTTATGGGGTCCTCCAGGCTCTGGAAAAACAACATTAGCTAAAATATTAGCCAAAACAGTCCATGCTGAATTTGAAATGATTTCAGCTGTTTTTCATGGAGTAAAAGAAATTCGCAGCGTGATGGAACGTGCTCAAGAACGTCAAAAGCAGTCTGTCGCAACATTATTATTTGTAGATGAGGTGCATCGATTTAATAAAGCACAACAAGACGCGTTTTTACCTTATGTGGAAAATGGCACAGTTATTTTTATTGGTGCAACAACAGAAAATCCATCTTTTGCATTGAATAATGCATTATTGTCTCGTGCTCGTGTCTATGTTCTTAATGCACTGACTGAAGAAGATTTATTGGAAGTCATTGCACGAGCGGTGACTTTTATTGATGTAGTATTGCCAGAAGAAAATTATGCTGTTTTAGCAAGAGCTGCCGATGGTGATGCAAGACGTTGTTTAAATTTATTGGATATTGCGGCTGAATTGGCAAAAAGTCGTGGAACAGACATTGATAGTACTATTCTGGAAGCGGTATTAACGGATGGTGTGAGACGTTTTGATAAACAAGGTGAAGACTTTTATGATCAAATTTCAGCATTGCATAAATCTATTCGTGGTTCTGCTCCGGATGCTGCATTGTATTGGTTTGCGCGCATGTTGGATGGAGGATGTGATCCTGAATATATTTTACGCCGTTTAATGCGTGCTGCCAGTGAAGATATAGGCAATGCGGATCCGCGGGCTTTAGATTTGGTCGTTTCTGCCTGGAATAGTTATGAAAGGCTCGGGAGTCCAGAAGGGGATTTAGCGATTGCACAAGCGGTTGTTTATCTAGCAGTAGCTGCGAAAAGCAATGCAGTTTATAAGGCATTTAATAAAGTGTGTGAAGATGTAAAAAAATCGGATTCTTTACCTGTTCCATTGCATTTGCGTAATGCTCCTACCGCGCTCATGAAAGGGTTAAATTATGGCCGAGATTATCGCTATGCGCATGATGAGCCATACGCCTACGCTGCAGGCGAAAATTACATGCCAGAAGATTTTGCAGGAAAACGTTATTATTATCCTGCAGAGCGTGGCTTAGAAATAAAAATTCGAGAGAAATTAGCGTTTTTACGTCAGTTAGATAAAAAGGCAGGGTGAACGCGTATAAATTCCAATAAAATCAAGGTTTGTAGGTGGTTTTTGTAGGGGCGGGTCTTGTGCCCGCCCGAAAATGCACAGTTTTTATCAATATTGGCGGGTAGGCACAAGACCTACCCCTACGTTTAGCGATTTCATTGGCAATTTGAACAAAAATTTTAATGTTTTATGTGCTAAAGGCCTTTATTTTACAAGAATTTAGACGCGTTAGCCCTGGATAAAAAGGCTTCTGATTGACATTTGATAATGCGGTGAGTATATATATCATTAAATTATTCAATAGGAGACGTTACCATGTCAAAAAAAGCAACTATTTTAGCCGCTATTGCAACAGCTGCAACTACAGCAATAATCAGAGTATTCATTCAGAATGAAGTCTAATGTAGGTATTGGATTACGCTATCCCCATTATCAAAAAATGATTGATCTAAAGCCTGATATCGGCTGGTGTGAGGTACATAGCGAGAACTTTTTTGGCGAAGGAGCGCGTCTTCAATATTTGCTGTCTGTAAGGGAGCATTATCCTGTTAGTTTGCATGGTGTTGGTTTATCATTAGGTTCTGTCACGGAGCCAGATGAAATGCATCTTCAACGTTTAGCGGCATTAATTCAAAAAGTCGAACCTTGTTTTGTTTCCGAGCATTTATCATGGAGTAAATTAGGTAACGTATATTACCCGGATCTTTTTCCTTTACCTTATACGGATGAAAGCTTTGCCTTGATTGCTCGTAATATTCAGAAGACACAAAATTTTTTAAAGCGAAATATTCTTATTGAAAATCCTTCTTCGTATGTTACATATCGAGAGTCAACCTGGGATGAAGCGGATTTTTTTGTTACATTAGCAAGGGAAACAGGGGCTCAATTGTTAGTCGACGTGAATAATATCTTTGTTTCTTGTATGAACCATGGATGGGATGCTAAAGCGTATATTCATAAAATTCCCGCTTTTTTAGTAAAAGAAATTCATCTGGCAGGACATTCCACCCGTCAAATTGAGAATTTTCTGTTACGTATTGACTCTCATGATCATCCTGTTTGCTCTGAGGTATGGGATTTGTATGCATTAGCACTACAGCAATGGGGAAAAGTTCCTACGCTGCTAGAATGGGATGAGGCTATTCCTCCTTTAGAGGATTTGCTGATAGAGGCAGAAAAAATCCGAATAATACAAGAAAATGTTTAAATTACATAGTTTTCAAACAGAATTCATTAAAGCATTATTAAATAATAATAAGGCTTTTCCTCCAATATTGGCTTCAGATTATCCTGCAGAACGCTTCAATGTTTATAGACAAACCGTATTTGATGGTTGTCGACGAGCTTTGGCATTGACATTTCCTTATGTGTGGCAAGGTTTGGCTGGCACTCAGCGTATTTCAGCAGATGAAATTGTGGGACGCTTTATTCAACAATATGCAAACTGGCCTGATTCAGGGTGTCTAGATTATTGGGGAGGGGCATTTCCACAATTTTTAACAACGATAACAGAGCTAGAAGAAGCTTCAGTTTGGAGTGACTTAGCTCAGTATGAATGGTATTGTAATCTTGCGAGTTTTGCTAAAGAATTACCTAAATTACTGCCAGAAGATTTAATGGCACTTTCAGAAGAGCAACAATTAGAACTTCAAGTCCAATTTCAACCTTCTTTTTTTATCCATTATTCTTCATTTCCTTTGGGAAAATTTGTGATAGGTCTGTCTCTGCAATATCCTCGTTGGGTTATTATTATACGCCTGAATAATCAAGTAATGACGTATGAAATTACAGATGATTGGGCTTTATTTCTAAAGAAACTGCAAGCGGGAAAAAATGTGACAGAGGCTTATGAAGAAACAAGCGCAAAATATCCTGACTTTGATTTAACAGCAGCTATCACATTTCTATTGCAACATGGTTTATGCCAAAAGCTATTAATAAAAATTTAAGGAATTAGTGTTAATATTTGTCATTATTCAATAAAACTAGCGAGATTTTTAAATGCCGAGGATGACGATTGATGCCTTTAAAGATAGTGTAAGAAACTATATTTTTCAAAACCAAAGTGATGATATATTAAAAAACTTAATCATTGAACAATTAAAAATAGATGCGAATGTAAAGCAAGGTTGGTTTGAGTCTTTTCTATCAATTGGCTTAAGGGATATGGTTGATAGGGAAACAGTGCGTGAAAAAGTCGATCCAATTTTAGATGAGCTAGAGCGAGCATACTCACGTGATATTTTTATAATAAGTTATATTGCAGACTTGGTGAGGATAATGTCTGATGTTGTTAGTAAGGAGTTTGCGTGGAGAGACGATGTTGCCGCGCCTGTACAAGAAATAAGCGAGCCAGTGAGTGCTCAACTTTTTGACGATAGACGTATTAGTATGGCATCGTTAGGGCACGCTCTTCCATTTACCATTAGACCGGCTTGGATAGACGATATGGTGAGTTTTTTAAAAGGTAATGGAGATAAAATGACTTTGACAAAGGCCTTAAAATGGTACAGTAGCAGAACGGTAAGTCTAACGCCTGTTGCATACAGAGATACACTGTTAACTGTTTTTGAGAATCATTCGTCAATCTTAAACCACAGAATACAGAACCTATTACCACAAGCACCCATAAATGCTTTAGTCAGCCTTAATTTTTTGGTTTCTCCCGACAGTAGAGGTGCTCAAGAAGAGGTATCACAAAGTCAATTACCCATAGCTCGTCCGATAGGATAGGTCAGAGATAATATTTAATTGCCCGTTAATGGTGTATACAAGCCAAGAGTATAGTATTTGTGATAAGAGTGCGGTAAAATGTGCAACTTAAGGTTTTATTTTTAACATAAGTGAGTAAATATACAATGAGTACAGTTGATATTAATGCAATTTCTAGTCGTGTTCGTAAAATTGTTTCAGAACAATTAGGCATTAAAGAATCAGAATTAAATGATGAAGCTTCTTTCCGAGACGATTTAGGTGCTGATTCTTTAGATAGCGTTGAATTAGTTATGGCTTTAGAAGAAGAATTTGAAACAGAAATTCCTGATGAAGAAGCTGAAAAAATTACTACAGTCAAGGAAACGATTCAGTATATTGTTGAGAAAATGGAAAACAGTAAAGAGTAAAAAAGGCTATATGATGAGTAAACGTAGAGTTGTCGTGACAGGAATGGGAAGTGTGACTCCTCTTGGGCTTAATGTTAAAGAGTCTTGGGAGGCTATGCTAGAAGGAAAGAGCGGTGTAACATCTGTTGATGCATTTGATGTATCTCTTTTTCCAACTAAAATATGGGCTGTGATTAAAAATTTTGATCCGGCTCTTTACATGGATCCAAAAGAAGCACGACGAGCGGATAAGTTTACTCAATATGGTATGGCTGCTGCTCAAGAAGCCATGCGTGATTCTGGTATAGATGTCGCACAAATGGACGCAGCACGCTTCGGTGTGGCTGTGGGCTCAGGTATTGGTGGTTTGACAGCAATTACCCAGAATCAAGCTTTGTTAGATCAAGGAGGGCCACGAAAAGTATCGCCCTTCTTTATTCCTACAGGCATTGTGAATGCTTTGCCTGGACAAATTGCTATTCAATACGGTTGTAAAGGACCCAATATTTCAATTGTTACAGCATGCACAACGGGAACACATAACATTGGCTATGCTGCAAGAATGATTAGTTACGGAGATGCAGATGTCATGTTGGCAGGTGGTGCTGAAACATGTTCGGCTCCTGTTATTTTAGCCGGATTTGCTGCTGCACGCGCATTATCTAAACGAAATGAAGACCCGGAAAAAGCCAGTCGTCCTTTTGATAGAGATCGTGATGGATTTGTTTTAGGTGAAGGTGCAGGCGTGTTACTTCTTGAAGAATATGAGCATGCGAAAAAACGTGGAGCAAAAATTTACGCCGAACTTATTGGATTTGGCGCAAGTGACGATGCTTTCCATATTACTTCACCGGATGAAAATGCAGAAGGAGCAAGTTTATCTATAGATAATGCTTTAAAGGACGCGGGCATAAATGCCGAAAATGTCGATTATGTGAATGCACATGGTACGTCTACAATGTTAAATGACTTAAATGAAACACGTGCATTAAAACGTGTTTTAGGTGAACATGCCTATAAAGTTCCTGTCAGTTCAACAAAGTCAATGACAGGCCACTTATTGGGAGCTGCAGGAGCCGTAGAAGCGATTTTCTGTATTTTAGCTATTCGAAATAGCGTTATTCCTCCCACTATAAATCTCGATAATCCAGCGGAAGAATGTGATTTAGATTATGTTCCACATCATGCTCGTCAGCAGAAGGTAGATATTGCTATCAGTAATTCTTTCGGCTTTGGCGGCACCAACGGAACGTTAGTGTTTAAGAAGATTTAATTATACTCTTCGTACTAAAATAGTATGTTTTTCTGTAGGGGCGAATAATATTCGCCCTTAGACCAACGAAACTTCGCCGTGTAGAACCCAAAAAGTCAGTGAACATACAGCCTGTTAAAAAAAACAATGCTTGCGAAGTAGCTTTGTTGAAAAAAGACAACAAAAGAAGAAGAAATTAAGTATGAATCAAGAATTTTGGCATGACTTATGGAAAAATAACAAAATTGGGTTTAATCAACAACAGCCTCACAGCTTTCTAAAACAGTATTTTAGCCAATTAAAATTGAAAAAAACTGATAAAATTTTTGTTCCACTGTGTGGAAAAAGCATTGATATGATTTGGTTAGTAGAGCAGGGATATAAAGTTACAGGTATTGAACTCAGCTTAATTGCTTGCGAAACTTTTTTTAATGACAATCATATTTCATATAATGTTATTCAAGACAGTGAATTCGCACTTTTCAAAGTGAAAATATTACCGTATTATGCGGAGATTTTTTCAAATTAAGTCGAGAAAGACTGGGAAAAGTTGATGCTGTTTACGACAGAGCCGCACTTATTGCTTTGCCACAAGATTTATGCAAACTTTACGTAACCCATTTAATGCAATTGATTGAACCCGTCACACCGATTTTTCTTATTACTATGCAGTATAATCAAACTGAAATGACAGGGCCGCCGTTTTCTGTAAGTCAGGAGGAGATAGGTCTTCTCTATGAAGAATACAGTATTCAACAAATTGCTGAGAAGGAAATACAAATAGTGCCTGAGCATTTAAAAGAGAGAGGGTTGAAAAGTATGACTGAGCAGCTCTATTTTATCCATCAATAAATTATTTCATTAAATTTCTTGAGTTTCGAAAGAAGTCTAATATGCTTTTGGAGTGGAATTTTCTAGCACACATCAGTAGAAGCTTGTTACACTTGTAATCTTTCAATACTTTATTTTTTTCATTAAAGGTTCAGAAGTACCCGATGATTTTTGAGGAACAAGTGGTTTTGAAGGAGGTTGATAAAAAGAAGCAGAAGCAGTTCCTATGCCTGTTTTTTGCTGTTTTCTTGGAAAAAATTTTTGTCTGAAAATATCTAGTATATCCTGAAAATCAGACGCTCCAACATGTATCTTATACTGCACATTATAGTATTCATAATACTTATTAAAAATCTCTATATCCTTTATCTTAAGATATCGTTCCCGCAAACTTTGAGCAGGTATGGTTTCCGAGATTTTTTGTAGAACTTGTAAAATATTTTTAATTTGTACCATTTCTTCCGGTTTTTTTGCAGAACTCTCGGATATCTTATCTAAATAGGTCTCAATTTCGTCAAGCATGTTGGAAAAATAGTCATTTGCTATTTCTGGATCTGATGAAAGTTGATAATTACAGCTAAATGCTGTTCTTAGCAATTCAAAATTTTTTTCAGAAAAAATCTTGTAATCAATAACAAAAGGGTCTGCTATGGTGTCATTAGCTTCTTCCATAATTTCAACTTGGTCTATTTCCATTATGGTAAATTCTTCATGAGCTTCAACTACTTTACTCTCTTGATATTTAAATAGTTCTTGTTCGTTATCGCGCGCGAGCTCATCGTCATCATCAATAAATTCTTCAATATGAGAGGGAAACAATGAAGAAGATTCTGTATTAACTAGACAATGTTGTTCTTGTAAACGACTTACATAAGAAGGCTCTGTATTAACGAGAGTAATTTGTTTTTTTTGAGAATCAGAATCGGGAAAAAATTTTTTACGATAATTGAGCTTTAAAGTTGCTATCTTTTCTTTAAGCGGATCGCCTTCTAACAGAGTTATCTCGAATCGATGAGCGAGTTTAAATATTTTCACTAGACAACCATCGGTTAATGTACCAGTGTATCCAGAATAAATATCTGATAAACAGTTATATAACTTTTCTATGAGTTTTAAATGTTGGCTCGTATTGTTTATGAACTCAAGAGTATTATCTTCTCTGATAGGATTAATTCGGTCATACATGTCTAATATGCCACAAATAACGTTATTAGAATAAAGTAGCACGCCTGAATGTTTAATTGTATCTAACATGTTGGATAGTATATTCACTAAGTCGTTAGGCGCAACAAAATGGATCACACCAGCAAAATTTGTGAGATCTTGAGTAGAACCACCGTTTAATCTCAATAAAGCAGGAAAATAATCATTGCCAAAAGTGGTGACATAGCTTCTATTTATATTGACTACCGTTTTTTATTAGAT
>JAJZTL010000002.1 GCA_021848965.1 Pseudomonadota bacterium | reverse complement strand
AAGGCAACACCGGATGAATTTTATGATCAACATTTACTAAAAGTAATGGCAGCATAATTTAAATATTTAGAGCGGATTTATCACTTATAAAACTGAATTGAGTGGTCTAATTAACGGAACCACATTACATTATTGATTTGGATAGAACTGAATATCAAGTTTTAGATGATGAATTACAATTTAGCGATTCAAAGGAGTTAGTAGTAATTGATAGTGAAAATGATCAAGAAAACGAGATCATAGACGATGTTAGTAAAGAGCTTGTAAAAGTAAATGGTCAGGAGTTCTTTAAAAGAAAATTAAACACCAATCAAGAAGAATTATTATTAAAAGCAATGCAGTTGTTGCAGGAAAAAAACTCTAATTATATTTATGATAGTTTCACACCACCTACAAGTTTAGTGCCTGCATCTAATGTTAATTCTGATCTGGTTGCAAGTGGAGGAAAAGGAAATTCAGGGGGAACTGTTAAAAATTATTCCTTATTTCCAAACTTAAGTAATTTATTCAAAGATCGCTCTCAAAATGCCGTGCAAGAGTTGAATACACAAATTGATGGCAATAAAGATCCTAGTGCAGTGATAGCAAATCGGTTTGATTCATTTAAATCAACAATAGCAAATGATGAGATGGATTTAAAATCCGTAGTGGCTAACCAATTGATATGTGAAAAATATAATGATGTTTTAGATGCACATCAAAATTATAGCCAAAGCATCGATGACTTTTGGAAATTTGATAAAATGGACGACTTTCGTGGGCAAATGGTTGAATATGGGAAAGCAAATAATAAAGATTTAAATACAATTGTGGATGAGTTAAATAAAGGTGAAAATGAACCATTACGAAAGATGTTTCAAGACCAGATCGATCTGATTGAGAGTACTCCAAAAGGAAAACAGATCATTTCAAATATGTATGATTCGCATCAGAACTTCGTCAACAAGACGAATTCCGCTGTTGATGTTTTAAAGAATGGTGAAGTTGACCTATCATTAAAAGAAAAATTTTCCAAAGATTTGACTCAAATTGTAGAAAATCAAGAATCCATATCTAACCAAGTACCAAACTTCATTGACAAAGATGGTAAAAAGTTCAATCTAGGTGAAGAAATGAAACGTTATGCTGAACAAATCAAATCAGCACTTAAAGCTGTGGTTGAATTTGTTAAAAGTAAAGTGGGAATTACGAATAACCAAGACGACAATTCACACTCCCCTACCCCTTAATATATGTAATTTTTGGAGATTCTTGATGAACTCAGCTAGTGAAACAATTACTAAATTTAGAGACAAGACAGCGTTTCTAGGTTTTGAAAACCTCAACTGGTTAAAAGATTTGTTTTCTGAACAGGTTTTACCAGTTTTGGACGACTTTAATGATGTATACGAAGATCCTATCAAGATGGTTGGAGTCGCCAAAAACTACTATGCGGAAGTAGATATAATAACGGTTTCTGATTCTGAATGGTTACTTGTGTTTTCCTACGGAGAAGAAAAACTAAAAGGATTAGAAGACCAATACAAATTGCAAATTCGAGCTTATGAACTCAAAGAGCAGTTTTGCCTAACATTGGAGTCGGCAGAATTAAGATTAAGAAAATACCCATTAACAACAATAGCAAATAGTCTTCAGCGAGTTTTTGGCATTTCTCAATGAATTGAATAAATTTTTAAAAACCACTACTATATAGCAAATATATACAAATACTCTTGATGAGATTTGGGATAACAATGGACAACTTGAATATAGATAATGTTCAATTAGATTTGGACACGCTCTTACGCTTTGTGTGCGCCTATGCACTTAATGATACTCATGTATCACAAACTATTATTGCCTCCAGTTTTGAAAGCTTACCTGATCAAATTAAATCGTTTGGTTTGTTGGTTGAATTCACCCCTGAAAAATCTGACTTACTTGGCATTAATTTTACTTCGATTAGTACTGAGGTAAGTGATAAGTGTATAAAAAATCTAAGTAAATTTATTGACCTATTCCGCAAAGAAAATGTTAATAAAATCGAATATCCCATTATCTATGACTTTTTCTCAGCAAGTCCTTTTTCTTATGTCATCTACTTCATCAGAAATGTCATATCGAGTAGTAAAGCAAATAACGAATTCTTAAAAGTGAATCAGCATTTAACTGATCTAATAGTCTGGATTATTGAAAATAAAGCAGATCAGTTATTTCTTGCAAGGCTTCTATTCTTTATACGGCATTGGCAAACAATCTCAGTGTATGACTCGATTAATGTCAGTGAAATTAAAGGCATCTTGGCATACGCAAAATCCAATAATATTTTTCCATCTTTTTGAAATTAGGTGATTACTATGAAAAAAGCCTCTACTTTTAAACGTAAAGAACTTGTTACCAAGATTTCTTCTAGTAATCACGGATTACAATTAAGAAGTCTGGTTATAGGTGTATGTTTTGGTTTAGCAACTGCTACATCAATCTCATCAATTGCATCGAATACTGGTCTAAACTCGCTTGGATCTACTCAAAGTAATGTCGAGTCAATTAATCAGCAGTCCTCAACAGTGGGAAATAGTTATACAAATACCGTTACTTCAAATATCCCAACTATTACCTCCTCCCCTTTCGTTGCTGACGATAACTCCGCAGCTGCACAGTCTGCAATCAATACAGCAGCGGTTGGATGTGGTGATGCTAATACGCAAGGTAGTATTGCTTGGACACAACAAGAAGTAATTAAGAATCGTCAAATTCTTAATACTGCTCCAGTAGACATTGATGCTCTATTTAATGGTAGCTCAGGAGGTTCTTCAGGATCTAGCTGTTTCTCTGATATTACGAAAATGATAGACCTTTCAATTGCTATTCCAGATTTCAGTGGTATGAAAGCAGCTGCGATTGCAGCACTAAGAGCTTACGCTACACGTAAAGTTTGTACGATGGTAAATGAAGCAACTAAAAAAGCTCTTGAGCCTTTAAACAACGCAATTGACATCATTAATAAAAACGGAACTATTGATCTAAATGGTGCGGTTCAAGGGGCTGTAACTGGAGGTTTAGGTAAGATTGATCCAGAATTAGCGGACATCTATAAAACTCAAGCTCCGACTGGTCAATCAGTAAATGTTTTCCCAACAGAAACAACGCAATTTAATACTGATTTAAAGAATGTTCAAAATTCAGTGAATAACTCTATTGGCGGTATGACCAACCCAACTGGAACGAATACAACTGGTGGATCAAATGGTAATACATGGAGTAATGCTACTAACCCTACCGCTACTGCAAGTACAGGTAACTTAGCTGCTAGTACTCAAGGAAATCAGACACAGAATAATACTAGCTCAGGTAGTAAATCTTCTATCTTTGATTCCATATTCGGAAATTAAGGAGGCAATGAATGATTATAAATCGTAATCTACTTTTATTGTCCTTGCTTTCCATTTCTTCGCACAGCTTCGCTGTGCAGGCTGAGAATAGTTATAACCTGCTTACTCAGCAGGTTAAAGGTGCTTACAGTGTTTTAACACAGCAAAAAGCAATTGGATCACAACAACAAGCAGAATCAGCAAAGAATGCGCATCAAGCCCTTGCTACGGCAATTGGTGCAATTAATATGTCTGATCGCCTGTTAAAATTTATGGTTGATGATGCAGGTCGTCTAGGAAGTTCACAGACAACATCTTGTGTGGTTTTTGCCAATCAGCAAGCAGAGAAAATTAAGTTAGTTCAATCATCAATCTATGCAAGAGACATGGTTTCCAACTTTATGAAAGTGATGATGAGTAATTCATCTGAAGCTGAAGCGAACAGAATTGAAAGACATAAAAATTATTGCAGTATTGCAGAAGCTAACATGGGGATTTGTTCAATATTACCTAATGGTTTGCAAAGCGGTGATTCTAATTATTCACTGGTATTCAACCATAATAAATTGCAATCAGATACACATAAGGCTGCAACAGACTATATTGCGAATATTGTTGATAACCGCTATTCCGCACAAGATATTTGTTCAAATGCACAATGTATCAGTAAACAAATCGACTATATAACACGTACTTCGGGTAATAGTTTGTCGGCTTTTGTCTTAAGTAATCAAGTCTCTCAAAGACTTCCTTACAATGTTGGAGGTCAATAAAAAATGAAATCAATCAAATTACTAATTACAACTTCCCTTTTAGCCATTCCATTTTATGAAGCAAATGCAAATGCAAATCTTCAATATGAAGTTGTATCGCCTCAATTTCAGTCTCAAGTGCAAACATTAAGTGCGACCATGACAACCAATTTCGCTACTACACAAGCGAACTTGCTTTATGCCATTCAGGAAAATACTAGACAGATTTCTTCAGCAATTAGTGTAGCAGTTACTCAATCAAGTGCAGGTGCAACACAAGTAATTGATGCAAGAAAAAATGCAGCACAAGGCTTGGCAACAGCGATCCAAGCAATAGGTCAACAAGATAAGATTATTGATACTGTTCTAAGTTATGGATCAACGGGTCAAGGCTATAATACTTGTAAAGTTCTTGTTGGTAATGCAACACTAAGTAATGGTAAAAACGAATCGCAAAAGCTCGCTGCAAAAATGGTTAATAATACCAGTACGGGTACAGGGCGATTAGTACACGATATTAATCAAGTTAATAAAGAGACTATTCAACGTCATCGTGAACTTTTTTGTACAGCAGAAGAAGCTGCAAAAGGTTTATGTACTGTAAGTAAGCTTGCAGGTGGCGACACCAATGCAGCTTTACTATTCCAACCTGCCAAAACGAATAGTTTAGAAGCTGAGGCACGTAGAAGTTTACGTGGAAATATTTTAGGTGCTCCAGATGTAGCATTGAATAGCGTCAACGGGATGACACCTAGAGGTCAACAATACTTATTTGCTTTGAACCGCAAAACAGCTTTACAAGCCTTTCCTGCCTATTCTTTAGCATCAATTGATGCTGCTAATCTTCAAACGATAAAAAATGAAAATGGTGAGCTGCGATCACCTAACCAGATGATCGATGATGTCATAGGTCGATACTATGGCACGGAAGAAGCAAAGAAATGGCAGGCTACAATGATGAATCAAAGTACACGAGGATTATTGGTTGAGATGGCACGCCAGAAAGGTGCAAATATTTGGCTCTTAAATGAGGATTATGAACGTGGTCTTCGACTTGAGGGTAATCTTGCATCACTGCTTTTAATCAGCGCAGATGAAGCGAATAGTAAAACTAAGAAAAGCTATCAGTCTATTGCAGGCCGATCTTAGGAGAATAATATGAATCGTAAAACTGGATTCTTGGCACTTTGCTTATTTAGTACATCTGTAGCTGCATATTACTGTCCACCTTATATGACACCTACATTTTTAACTCAAATGAGTACAGGCTTTGCACAGCTCAAAGCAACATTCACTACAGGTTTAAATACATTAGATACATCTGTAAGTTCTGCATTGCAACTCGAACGAAGTATGATACTTGGGGCAATTGGAGTTCAAACTCAACAAGAAGCTGTAAATGCTTCTAATATTGCACATGCAGATATGGAAATTGCACGTACAACAGCGAGTGCAATTGGGGCAATGAAACAATCAGACAGAATTAAAGATACAGCTCTCAATTATGGAGCAGCTGGTCAAGGTTACAACCCATGTCTAGTATTGAATGAACGTAGAACTATCACTGAGACACAGGAAAAGGATAAAGAAATAAGAGCTGATATGGTTTTCCAGAACGTTACAGCAGGAACAGGAAAGTTTGCAAATCCCATAAAGGCACAAGATGAAGCTTTGAAGCTTCACCACGATTATTTCTGCACATCCGAACAAGCAGCAGCAGGTCTCTGTTTGAGTGTAGGTGAAATGCAAGGAGCAAATTTACAAGCCTCTACGCTATTTGAGTATTCATCATCTACAGATAAATACGCTATGGCTAAAACCAGTTTTATTAATAATATGGTTGGTCTTCCAGATGCACCATTAAGTGCAACAGCAGCTAAAACTCCTAGAGGTCAGGAATATTTGCGTCAAAAATTTGAAAAAGATGCTGTAATTTCACCTGCGCTTAACTCTCTTATGGCTATTCAGTCAGAATTTACGGCTACACCAAATGGAACTGAGTCTGGTCAACCCGTAAAACCTTTAAGACAACAATATCGTGAGCAAGTAGATCGTTATCTTGGTCATGGTGAGGAATATAAGAACTGGAATCGAAGTTTAGTGGGACAGACTGAACGTGGAGTTTTAGTTGAAATTCTTAAAGAGGGAGCTTTGGAGCTTGCAATAATGGGTAATAAACATGCGCAAAATGAACGTATCGAATCTATGCTTGCTTCTTTAGTATCACAAGAAAATAAGAAAGTTAATTCTTTGACCAATAAAAATCTAGCAGGTTCAGCAACAGCTCCAAAGTAAACTTTAGAAATCTTTCATTTATGAAAGATATTTGAGGGTGGTTGAACCAGATTGAGATTTTGAAAAACTTTCATAAATGAAAGTTTTTCATATTGAGGATTGTAAAATGAAATGGTTAAACTTGGAAAATTACGGTCTAAATGTTGGTTTTAGACACCCGACAAAAAATCGTGACAAACTTGCTATTGTCTCAATAAATGATATTAAAAGATTGAATCATTTTTTTGATCTAGACCAATTTCAATTACACATGGAATCCATAGGTTTTAATCGTGTTAATTCTGAGAATTCTTATCCTAAATTTGTAAAAGCAGACAATAAAATTCAACCATCATTATTTAGAAAATTTCTAAATATAGATAACTCTAATATTGTTGAAATGCCTGAAAGTAATGCGATAGCTAGATTGAAAATTGATAAGGATCAGTGGCTAAGCTTTTCAAAAAGTCAAAATACACAAAAAGAATTCTGGTTTGTTGATTCAAAGGTTTATGCAGAGAAGTTCAAACTTGAAAGCTTTGCAGACATTGAAAAACAATTTAATGAGTTTAATAAAAATAAGGATGAACGATTCATAGATTTATCTTTTGAAAACCCGTTGCCAATAGATACATTAAAAAAATATGGATACGATAGTAAGATTTTTGGAGTTATCACATCTGATAAATCAATGCTAATGAACTTAGGATTTCCTGAATCTGCATTTAAAAAAGCAGATTTATCTTTTGTTCTGCCTGTAAGTGTTATGGAGAATAAGACGCTATTAGCTATATCAAATATAAAAGAAACACCTGAAATATTAGAGTATTCAGCGGATTCATGGCAGGAAGCAATAAAGGTACAAAATGCTTTGCCTGAAATTGCGAAGATAACGCAGAATTTAAAAAATTTTATTGAAAGTCCTGATGAGGAATTCATAGATTCACTTCTGTTGGAAATTAAGAAATTTCACGAAAAAGACTATGTGGATGTGTTATCTCATCAATTTAAAGCTGAACTAGCGGATGTAGGGATAAACAATAGCAACCAGAAGTTAGAAACTCTTATAGCATACATTCATAAAATTGATATTTATAACGAGTTAGACTCGAACAAATTAGAATTAATAAAAAAACAGCAGCAAAATTTTGAAAATATTGAACACAGTAAGACAACGGATGTTGTCATAGAAACAATAGAGAAAGGGAAGAACAGGACTGCCGATAGAATTGAAGATTATGGCGAAAATGTTTTTGGTGCACGAAAGCACTTTTACGAAAATAGAGATTCAACATTACTTGAGATAGAAAAAGATAGAAATCATTCTTTTGAAATATTAGTTGATAAATATAAAAAAAGCTCATTGTGGAACTTCAAAAAAGAGACATTGCCTCAGTTGGAGGATAAATCGAATGAATTATTCTTTTTTGCACAATCAATTTACAATATGATCCCAAATAAATTGAGTATGGCTAAAATTGATAAAAATAAACCTGAAATTTTCATTCAAAGATTAAAAGACTATTCAAAGTTTGTTGGACATTTTAAGGAAATTATTCAAGCAGGTATTGATTTACATGACCGCTACCCATTATCAGCTATGACTAACATGCTTGTAAACTATAAGAATGTTATAGATAAAGTAGCTTCAAATCCACAACAGTTTTACTTTGATGATCTAGATCCTGAGTCGCCAGAATTTAATGATTCATCTCGGTCTAACATCCGAGAGTTCATTAAAGGAGTAAATAGAAAATCCTCAAACTTATCAAAAACAATGTCTTTTCTTGAAGACGTAAAAGTCGGTTCAATAAAAGTTATGGTGAATACCATAAATGAGGATACTTCTGAAATAGATGAGATCTACTTTAGAAGATATGTTGAAACTGGAGGAGAGATTAATCATACAAATCAACTTTCAAAATATGAAATACCTCCTCATGCTAAATTGGAAAATGCTTTTTATACATTCGAGAAAGTTACAGGCCAAGATGGGTTTTTTCAAATTATAAGGAATGGGAGTGGTTTCAAAGATCAAATCCAGAAAGTTATAGAAAAGCTTAATTTAAGTCTAGAAATTCAAAAAAATATAACACCTGAAAAAGAGATTTCATATTTTAGAGCAAGTTATGATCCAAATTATAAGGATCTAGAATTAAATGACTTAGAAAATAAATCGGATAATGTCATTTCAGAAAGCAGTATAAAAATCACTGAAAGATTTGATTTAGAGTATAAAAAGCAAATCAAGCAAGATCAACCAGAACGTCTAGATCTTAGGTATCCTCAGATTCTCCAGAATTTGACACACGAAACATCAACTGACTATAGAAATAGTGAGGATGTTACAGTCGATGACTTTGGTAGGAATTTCGCATTTCGAGCTGTGCAATTTGGTAATTGGGTTACACAAAATGAAAGACAGGAACTACTAAACATTACTTATGATGGCTTAAGTGAGCTAAAAAATGTATTGAACTTGACTGACTCTGATATTTCATTTAATGGTGAATTGGCAATAGCATTCGGTGCAAGAGGTAGAGCAGGCAGAGGTGCAGCAGCAGCGCATTATGAGCCTTATAGTCAAATATTTAATTTAACAAAAGTACGTGGAGCAGGTTCAGTATCACATGAATGGTTTCACTCATTAGATCACTATGCTGCGAGGGTTTTAGAGGAACAAACGAAAAAGTTAGTTTACAAAAGTGGTAGTTTTAATGCTGTAGAGAAAAATTATTATTTGAGTGAACTCATGGCAGATGTTGATTATGAAAGTTCAAAATATATTATTGATTCAAACCCAATACTTAAGTCCTTTTATAATTTGCAAAAAAAATTGAATGGCAAAATGGAAGCTGATGAAATATTCACTAAAGAGGGTATAAATCTAATTAAAGTACGTTCTGAGGAAGTGATTGAAAACTCATTACAGAGATTAATAATAAAAAAAGACCAATTAATTAATGCTGTTAGAGAAATTGGCAAAGATGATGCTGCTCAATTTCTGAATAAAACGATGAGTGAGATTGTTGATAGTCTTTATAGACTTAAAACAATAGAATTGGATCAACATTATAAAAATCCCTTATTTATACCTGATCTTCGTTTGCATCAGTCTAATACTGCTAGTATGTATCGTGCTATTGGAGCTGCATTGAGAAAAGACAATATCTCTTTTGGAAGATATACGTTATCAAATCCGATAACTGAGGAAAGTAATCGGTTATTGAGAGCTAAAAATGAAGTTGGACAGGAGAGTATAGCCTCTACTAGAGAATTATACAGTCATCTCAGATTACACAGAAATGTAAAAGGACTTGAAAATGAAATACATGCTGTTGCTTTTCAAATAATTCAAAGCCAGATTTTACCCTTAGCAATTAGTGAACTTATACGGCATTCAGATCCTCAATATAATAAAATGAAAGAAAGATCACTGCGTATCTTGATTGATAGAGCAGAGGCATTTTTCAAAATTAACTCATCAAAAAATAATAATGATCTTTCATTAGATGCGATGTTTAATAAGAATAATTTCGCAAGTAAAGCTCGGTTACTCGATGTTACAGCTAATGCTTACTGGTCAAGAACCTGTGAGAAGTTTGCACGATGTGGAGAAGCATTGGTTACGGATCTCTTTAAAGAAAAGGGTGTAAGTGTGGGTTATATCGTTCAATGTATGGAAGATCCCAAAACGAATGGTGAAAGATCTGGTATTACACCCTCTGGCCAAGATAGGGTAGAGATATTGCAAAGTTACAAAGAGACCATGCAAAGTTTGCGTGAGTATGTTTTTAAACCAAAACATTCTGCTAAAAACACTCTTGAGGTGAACGCAGAGTTAGAAAATTCTGTGAGAGTATGATATGGAACTAAATAATACAAATTTTCAATTGAAGACAGTTTTACTCAGCTATTGTCGAATGCAAAGTGAAAAATTGAAATATAAATATATGGATGGTTATGTAGATCCAGAGAGCTGTGCAACTTATCTATATCCTGTAGTTTGTTTTCTTACAGAATCGGAGTTTATGTATTACTACAGCCGTAACAAAGATCATGATTCAGAGATACTTTTTGAATATGAAGAAAATAAAGATTTGTCATTATTTAAGCCGATTAAAGTAACACCGACTACTGCACTAAAATCCATATCATTTAGTATGATAGCCCCATTTTTCTATTTTTGGCTAAAGATGTTAGTTGAGCGATATTTTGACAAACTTGAACTCATTTATATACATTTTCCCAAAGAACAAATTTTTAAAAATTGACACTTTAAAATTTTTAAAATACTCTTAATGTATCTCCGTAGCAATGAGTCTGGCCATGAATACAACAATACGAAATACTTATGACATTGGCTCTGAACTTTTTGGTTTAAAGGTTCGTCAGGTAGCAAATTTGCCCAAAGAAAAAACTCAAGATTTCATAACGGAATTGTTGGACTCATATCCAAAATCTGATGGGCAGGGGTATGTTTCTAAAGAGAAATCAAAAAGAGGTTATTCGATAGAAGAAGTAGACAATAAAGTCATCATCACTTCATTTATCCATGTAGATCGAGAAGACTGGTATGAAATCGTTTGTGGGTTTGATTTCATCGAAAATCAAGTTTACATGTCTTTGATGACGGAGAGTAATTCAGAGATATTTAAGATTGGTGATGGAACTGAATCTTTTTCAACAAAAACAGTGTCTATAAATGAGTTTATGAAAGTGGGGGAGCAGGGTGAGCCGTCTAAATTTGAAACGCTCATAGGTTCACTAACTATTGCACTTTTCCCTGAGTCGCTGTTTGAAGCGTACTCATTGAAAGACGTTCTCCATTTCGGCATTCTTTTTTCAAAGTCTTATTATGAAGCAGATCAAAGTATAAATCTGACTATTAGGAATGTTCTAAGAGATCACCTTTCGGCTAATAATCCTCAAGACCACATTCTTGATCTGGAAACAAAAGCACATTTAATTAATGCTCCGTTTATGGCACTTAGATGGTAAACAAACAGTCAATAAAAATTATTGACCTGATTGCAAAAAATTATAGTCAAGGTCTGTCTCCAGATGAGTATTCTTTATTTAAGGCTGTAAATAAAAGTTCAGGTAGGCCAGTACATTTAGACTACTATGGTTTTTTTGAAAACCGTAAGATTTGTCTACTAAGTGAAGTTGATGAAGAAATTGAGATCACAGGAAAATCAAAGATAAAATTGTATTTTCGCAAAGAAACACTTCAAGTAGACTACTTGGATGCAATCACTGAAGAAGTGAAGTTGATGCCAATTTCAAAGATACTTTTATTGGAAAATACTCTTTTTTCTAAATTATTGAGTCCAGTTGGAGACTTCAAGTTTAGTATAGAGTTTGAAGTAAAAGGGCAATTTATTGAATATGGATTTATTCATATCCTAAAAGTTATACAATTACTTATAGAGAAAAATTTACCATTCTCTAAGTTATGTGACTTTTTGGATTCAGGAAAATTTAAACTGCAATTATTAGCAAATGGAGCTGACAATGTTTGAAGCCATTCAAAGTGATTCTGCAATTGAATCTTTGATAAAAGCTGAGGATTTCGTGCTTGTACGTGGAATAAATTCTACAGAGCTAATTGGTCAAGTTTCATTCGATAAAACTTGTATCTATCTTTCAATGGTAGATACCGAATTGAGCCGTATACTCATTAACTCAAAACTGTTGATTTCACGCATAGGTTCACTGAAAGAAATTATCGAAAAATTTCCAATCACTTTTTTTCATACAAAAAAGTTTATTGAATGCTCCACTGATGAAAAGGTAATAAAATATTCTTCAGATAGCTTATTTATAATTAAAGCTATGTACCATTCAATTGTACAAAATAATTCTTTGGAACAAGGCGAGAATAAAAATGCTATTGAGAAAAACTTAAAAGAAGCTGTAACGAAAGCAATTGAAGAAGAAGTTTTTATTTCAGATATGCACTTCTCATTGTCAGAATATATTTTTAAAAGACCTACTACTGACATGGAATATAAATGATAAAATATTATTGCTTTGAAGATTTACTGCTGACTGAAAATGATAATGAATTTGTAGGTTACTTAAATCTTTATTGCAATAAAGACAATGAGATTAAGCATTTA
This sequence comes from Pseudomonadota bacterium, assembly GCA_021848965.1. GTDB lineage: Bacteria > Pseudomonadota > Gammaproteobacteria > Legionellales > Legionellaceae > CABHON01. Next base: position 44,019 of record JAJZTL010000002.1, on the reverse strand, counting down.
GATTTAAATAGTGGTTTAGATAGTAAATATATCCTTAATAAGTTTCAGCATATTTTACAGAATGGTTATGCTTCAATATTTTTTAAATATTCATTCTTTAATCAAGACTATACTAGGATTTGGGGAATTCACCACGTAATATTATGTCTTTATCTACATGAACAATGTTCTAAATACGGCACATATTTATGCAAAATTGATAATAAAAATCCAGAAATCGTTTTACCATTTTGGTATAAAAACAACTCTCAATTTCAGTTGGGTGACTTTGGTTTTGTATTGGAAAATTGCCAGATAGATCCAGAGACTACAGATCCTTTTTTTACATCTTGTGATGAAATTGTTTCAAATCTAAAGGACATTTGGAAGAACTATTCCAGTGAAGAATTTGATCATCCTTTTTTTAGGAACTTATTTTTCATTCTTATCCTATCTTCTAGTGGTAACTATTCAAATTGTTTTAAAACCGATCTTTTAAATACAAAATTCCATATTTCAAACATACTTGAATCTGCAATAGCAAATTTCTCTAATTTTTTAATTTGTTTTGATAATTTGATCTGTGAACTAGGTTTTACTAATACTAAACAGATTAATAAGGTTGAAGTTAATCTGGTTGACGATGTTGGAGAATTAACTGAAGCTGAATTCTCTGAACTAGCGTTTGAAATAACAAACTGGATTGAGTCAAATGGTAGAGTCAATACAGTCAAAATATCAGGAGAGGGCATATCTCTAAAACAGGATCAGGAACAAACTATTCATGAACCAGTAAACACTGAGATTCAACTTGATACCACTATTCTCATCAATCAGAATCTATGTGATTTTAGTTTTGATGATTTTAAAAAATTGTTTAGAGAAACCTGTATTCACTATGCAGAACAATTTTTTAAAATTGAGAAAACTTTACCCTTGCAAGGATTTTACATTAACTTTTTGGAATATATCGATGCCAACTTATTAAAGCAAAAAAGTAAAATCGAGGCTGTGCAGCTTAATTATTTAAAGTATGAACTCTTATTTTCTATGGCTTATATTTTTTCAAAAAATTATGTATATAAATTTTTGAGTGATAATTATCTGACACTTATCAATAATTCGGTTGCCTACTCAAAAGAATTAATTTCTTTAATTAATACAAAAATAAAATCTGTAATTATATTTTTGAAAAATAAGTATGAAAGTGCATATTCGGTAAGTCCAGAAGCATTCCAAAACTTTTCAACATTCCAAATAGTTTATTATTATTTGAGATTTTATTCAGAGTTTATTGTTGAAGTAAATATTGGTTTTTTTATTGATTTTGATAAATTGATGATTGAACAAAAATATAAAAACGAGCTTGAAAGAATTTCAAAACTTGATTTAAGTTTTTTTTATTATTTGACGGAGAACTCTCCCCGTCAAATATATTTGATTAAAAATTAGAAGAATGATCCAAAACCTTGTTCTTGATTGTTGGAATTTTCTTTTGTTACTTCATTCGAGCGTTGCTGCGAAAGTTGTTCTTTGGCCTTAATTTGCTCAATAATCTCTTTTTGCATTGGGTTGATTACGGGAGTTGCGGATTTTGTTATTTCATTTGAGCCATTTTCAAATTGGTAATTTGGCATAGACATTGTTCTTACCAATTCTTCTGCTTTTCTATAGTAGCTACTGGTGAAGAAGTTATTCGCTACTTCACTTAAAACAACTGAGTTTAACTTTGGATTGTCTAAAATGAGCGATTGGATATTATTGATTCCTAATCGGTTAAAGATGTTTCCTAAAGATTTTCGGTGGTCATTAACTTCTGGAATTTCAAGTTTAGCCGTCTTGTGCAAATTGTTTAAAAGCGGACTTGGTGAGAGTAGTCCAGTAAAGGGAATAACTTTACTGCATTTAATATCTGTTGTATCCATTGTAACCTCCATGCCGATCTACGGTCATATCTTAAGTTTATCGTTGCGGATTAAAGCTGTTTTCAATAGTAGATTTTAATACAACTTTTTGGGTGGTTGTGCTATCTCTTTCAATTTCTCTATGTTTAGAAACAATTTGCTTCTCAACTGAGAATTTTTGGCTTTCTGGTACGAATGCCAGTACGTTCTCTTTTGTTGATCTCACGAAATCAATTTTTGCTGAGCGTTCGCAGTTAAGATTCTTGATACATTGTAAAGTTTTAGTCAGAGATTCATCATTAACTTTTTCAAGTGAAGGATCTTTCATAAAGGCAAGGGCAGTCTCAAAAACGAGATTGTTTGCTTCATTCAGAGCTGTACGTTCTCGTTTCAGGTTGACCAAAACTTTATCATTGATGATTTGATGCTTTAAGGCAACAGAGCTATTGTCAACATCCTTGAGACCATGCTGTATCCTGTGTTCTAAAACTTTATTCAGCTTGTTATCATTTCCTGCCTGCATTGCATAACTTAGGATCTGATTAGCGTGCATTGTATTTAAAGGTGCAGATTGTTGCATATCAACAATCGATGCAAGTAAGTTTGTATATGATTTGGTACTACAATACATACCCGTAACCTCTAAAGATATTGATTCTTCCTAACTCATTAGTTGTAAACATAAATTTTTAAATTAATAGACGCTAAAACTTAACATTAAGTTTTACATTAAACACTACTATACAACTCGTATCAATTGATTGTAATACTTTATTTTTCAAAGTGCTTTAAAAAATGATTAGAATCTCAACAAAAAAATAATTGCTCCAAAATTTTTAAAAATTGTGTATTACTAAAATTTAAATTAATATTGCCTATAGTAAAGAAAGTCTGTTTTTATGCGTATTCTTTACTCCAATTAACAAGATAGTAGAGCTACTTGTAAGCCTAGACAATTTATTTGCTAGGATAAAAAAGGATAACATTAATGAGTATATACTGCCCGTTTTCATCTGATAGTACCTGTCAGAATGATGCTGCTGTTGCGTTACTAGGCAAAATTTTTGGCCACGATTTCATTCAAGCGTTTGTAACAGGAAACTCACCTGCTGCAACTGCACCGCCTAGTGGCGAACTTGCCCCTGTGTTATTTGGTGCTTTAGGGCACATGGGACTTGTAGCTGCTGCTTTCCTTTTTCTATGTCTAATCTTTTCTTCTGTGATGCACACTGCTCAAGATGGAGAAGTATTTGGACAAGGAAGTAAAAAGGGATGGGTTGTAATTCGCTTTATTACTGCGGTGGTTTTCTTATTACCTACCGTATCTCTCTATAGTGTTATTAACATTCTCTTATTGATGATTGTACTGGCATCTAATGGAATGACCAATAAAGCGAATCGAGAATTCCTCCAGACTGCTATTCAGAATCCATCACCAAGTTTTGCTTCCATTGACAACTATGATCCCTATGGATATAGAGCCTTTGCGTTGCAGAAAATACGTCAGTATCAATGTACAAGGGTATTGAATGCTAATTTCAGTCCAGATGCTTCAATAGGCGAAAAAGTCTATCCTGATGGTTCAAGAAGTTATATTAAAACTGTTGGCGGTGAAAATATATTTCATGGTGAACTTGTTGATAATAATAAATATTTAGATCAAGGATATTTTGGAGCAATTTGTGGTAGCTCTGACTATATTGTTACTAATGCTTCAGCGTTAGGTACTAATATTAAGTATTTAACTCAGAATCCTGATTTGGATGATTATAAAACCTATAAGACAAGAATGATTCTGAATATTCAGAATTTAAAATTTCAGGGTATTAGTCGGTTGAATACTGCGATTACAGCTTATGTCAATAATTTTCCTGATTTGGCAGAAAGTCCTGAGTCTTATGCAACGATCTTTAAACAACGATTTGATCCGCTTGTCCTTGATAAAATAATCACAGATGAGATAGCGAGAACGGATTCCGAAATCACGAATTATTTAACTTCGCAGCAAAACTCATATATCCAAAAAACACTTGATTACTATGCTCAAAAAGGTTGGACTCAGGTTGCATTAGCTAAAAGACAAATGGGTGAGTTCCAGAAAGATATTTATGATGCTAAAGCTAAAGTCATATATCGTGGTACTAATCCTGACTTACAACGGATGAATCGTGAGGGTGTATCTAGTGAAAAAGAGAAAGTTATGTATAACGTTCTCGTTCGTCAAATGGATATGGCCATTAATGATTACATGAAAACCCCTACAGTTGTAACTAACTTGTCTACGTCTGATATGGAAAACTTAATTCCAGAGGATCTTACAAGTGAAGACGTTTCATATAAACGTATAGCAGCTGATGTAGAAGATGCTAATACAACTTTAGTTATGAAAACGATGCGAGTCTTTATCGATACGTTTGTTGGGTCTAGTGCGACCAATAATGTTGATGCTATTACTCGAATGCAAACAACAGGTAATGTTTTGCATATCGTACTAACTCAATTGGATGGTGCTATTTCTGGCCTGCGAATTGGATTAACTGTAGGTGGTGCAACAGGTGCAGTATTCTCAGACAACATTGGTACAGCTGCTCAGATAGCAATTGGCTTGGTTGATTACTTATCTGAGAAGTTAGCGAAAATCATGGTAATGGGTAAGTTGGTAGCAATTTACATGGCTATCATTATTCCTACATTACCGTATGTATTCTTCTTGATGGCTGTTATTGGTTGGGTGCTCCACATTCTTCAGGCAATGACTGGTTTGATCTTATGGTCGATTATGCACATGATTCCTGATAGAACCTTTGTTGGTTCGCAGATGCAAGGATACTTGACCGTTATTGCTTTGTTCTTCAGGCCTATGTTGTCTTTAATGGGATTCTATTTAGCATTTATGCTGTCAGATCCTATTATTACTTTTACTACAGATGTATTCTTCACAATCATGGGTGCAACTCAATTCACATCAAATGGATTCATTGCTGCACTATCACAATTTTTCTTCTTGATGGCTTGGGTGATCTTGTATTGCACGATCCTTTTACCAATCATCTTTTTGATATTTTCATTGCCGACTACACTGGCTGATAGTGTTATTTCATGGTTGGGTACGAATTTATCTCGTTCTCTTGGTGAGACCAATCTTGCACATAATGCAGGTAGTGCAGCTCCTAAAGCAGCAGGATATTATGGTGGTAGTGGTGGATCTGGTGGACAGGGTGCTTCACCTAATCCAAATGGTGGCGGTGGTGGACAAGGGCAAAGACCGCAGGGTGGTGATGGCACTGTTTTAGTTAATCGTGGATCTGGATCTACAGCAAAGCCATCAGGATCAGTTTCTAGTTTGCCTAATGCTAATCCTAGTTCTGTAGGAGCAGCTCCTCAACAGAACAATGTAGGGAGAGCAGTAGGACAAGGTATTGCGAGAGGGGGTATTGCAGGTGGGTTAGCTGCTTATGGTGCTTATAACGCAAGACAGGGGCTTTCTCAGCAAGCTGCATTAGGCACTGCACAGTTATCTTCATTCAATAATGCGAATAGAATGGCTATACCAAATTTCTCCAGTATGACGTTCTCGCCTGTATCGGGTCAAAATCAGTTATCTAAAACAGGCAATGCGCCATACTTACCACAATCAAGAAATTTCCAATCATCGAATACGGATAATAGAGGCTTATCACAAGATTCACGTCATTAATTGAAATAAAAAAAAGAGTTTCTTAAGAAACTCTTTTTTTTTAACAATGTTATTTGGATGAACTAAGTTTTGCTTTTAAATCATCAATTAAATCATCAAGACGATTAATTGTTGCATTGCCTTTAGAAATATTCAAATAAGCATCATTGAGTTGATTATTCTTTAAATTCAATTCACGTTGAGTGAGTAATAACTGTAATTTAACACGCTCTAACTCATTTGCGATTTGATTAACATAGTTTTGATCATATAAAACTTCATTTGGTAAAGCTTGACTTAAACTATGGTTATTATTCCCATTTACAAAATTTCGTATTTTTTGAGCAGCAATAGGTGTTTGAGTATCCATGTATTGCTGATACTCACGTTCTTTTCTATCGAGGACTGATGGATGAAACATTCCACCATCCAAACCGCCCTCAGAGTAAGGAAGATTATTCATGACCATCTCCTTTTTTAATATTTATATACATAAGGTAAGTATAAATAAATCAATATGGTAGTCAATTTTAGAATTGTAAAGGTTTTTTAAAAATTAGATATATCTAAAAAATAAAAACATGATGCTATAAAACTTGCATAATTCAGCAGTTTAGAAGAAAATTAAACACAGAATTAGATATTCAAAATTAGATATTCAGATGGTTTACCACTGAATGATAAAGAGGCATAAATGACAATTTTTAATTCAAAGAAGCAACTTTGCGTTGTTCTCTGTGCTCTGATGTATGGTGATGTCCATGCTTCAATGCAATTTGAATATAATCAGCCAAGTGGTCAGACAGGAAAGCCAACAAATATTGCCGTAGGGGAAATGCCCTTATCTGGTAATTTAATTGTTACTACCCGTTTTGGAATGGGGCGTACTAATTCGGATGGATCAGCACGTACACATGCAGGTCTGGATATTGTCAATACTAATGGCGACCACAAACTTTATGCTATTGCTGATGGTACAGTTATAGCAAATGACTGGTTAAATGGTGGCGGTAATTTCATACGAATAAGAAGAAAAGACAATAACGATGTTTATCAATATTTGCACTTGGCAAATCGATCACCAATTAATGTCGGAACAGAAGTAAAAAAAGGGCAATTTATTGGTACGATGGGGAACACGGGTGTATCTCGTGGTACTCATTTACATTTTGACTATGCTGTCCCTCAAAAAGAAAGTACCAGAGCACGTAACGCATGGTTAGGCAATTCCAGTAAGGGAGCTGATGCTAATCCTTTTCAAAACATTCAATCGGTCGGCGCAAACAGAAATGGTTTAAGTGGCTACTATGTTACAGATCCTACGCCTTATCTTAAAGATGATATACCGATTAATGCGAGTGCATATAAGAACTATCTAGGATCAACAATTCGGCAACAATTTAACATTCTGTATGGAGCAAGTTTACCAGTAGGTTCTGGTGCATCGCAGCCGAAATTTTCAGGCCTAAAATTTCCTTTACCGCAGGGTTATGGAGCTACTGATGAGCAACTTGCGAAATTAAATGTTTCGGTTATTGAAGCAAGACAAAAAGCTCTTGAGGATGGGACGATCACTGAGGCGCAGGCCTATGATCCAAATGTCACTTACAGAGAGCTTGAAGACATCTTCAGGGATACTGGCCAGATAGGTGAACAAGAGCCAATTAAAATTGATATTGGTGATGATCAGACGGTTAAAGGGCATATAGAAGATTTAGCGTATAGGCGGTTCTCATCTTCAGGATGGGCACAAGATATTGTAAAAGCCTCAAATCGATCATTATGGGTTGAACTTCTCAATATGGAAGTTGCCCGTAATCATATAAAAACTGAATTGATGCGTCAAAATGAGCGCATCGAAGCATTACTTGCTGCATATACCATTGCAAAGGCCAAATATATAGCAGGAAAAGTAGAGGAATTAAGACAGGCAATTGAAAGCGGTCGAAGCATAGCTTTAATTAGTAACTTAGAACTTGAAGATCTTCCTCCTACCGCTTCTGATTATCAACTTGCAACGTCTGTTGTAACTAAACGCAGTGGATCTAAAGCATTAACTCAAGAACAGAAAGATGCAATTATTAGAGTAGCGAAGAATATAGGTGCAAATCCTAATGACTTGGCTGCGGTAATTAGTTTTGAAACAGCAGGTTCATTTAGTACAAATGCACGAAACCCTAAAGGATCTGCAACAGGACTTATTCAATTCATGCAATATACTGACGGCACAGGTAATAAGAATACGCCTAGAAGCCAATGGGACTATTGGGGAATGACTAGAGACCAGTTCGGTGCATTATCATTCTCAGATCAGATGAAATATGTTGAGAAGTACTTTAAGGATCGTGGTTTACGTGAGTCAAAACCAACAAGTTTAGGCCAATTGTATAGTCTAGTCATGGGTGTACCAAGTGGAGGCTATACAATTGCTAGATACCCTGATGTGTTTAGAGATAACCCTGCATGGGATGTGAATGGTGATGGGGTCATCACTGGTGCTGAAGCAGTATCAGGATCTCAATTTAAATCACATATTCGTACCTATTTCCCTGAATATCCATAATTACGAGTAAGGAGAATTTTATGAAAAAAATTGGTTTGATCCTATGTAGTGCTCTCTCTGTAAGCATTTATGCTACCAGTGCTGTTGCGAATACAGGTCTTGATAATCAGTATTATCAAGCTGTTCAGAAATTACAGGACAATCCGTTATCTCTGAATGTTAAAGAGACAGACCAAAAATATATTGGTATTTACACATCGGTTAAAAATACGATGGTTTCTTTGAATGCTCAAAAGAATAGTTCTGTATTTAATCAGTTTAAAAATCAAATTGAGTCTGAATGCAATAAACTCAAAACGGGATCAGCTGAAAATGTCAGTTCTTCATATTGCAAAGCCAGTCTTAATGCTGCTATTTACGCAAAACTTTAATGTGAGGAAGAAAAAATGAAAATACAACCAGTTCTATTTTCTGCATTGTTATCTATTTCAACTTTTACGTTAGCCAATAATAAGTTTGAAGCTGAATTCAGTAATATTCAGGAAATTAAATATAACTGTGCCGATTCTTCCTATGGTGATGCAATCCAATGTTATGCAGGTATTGAGAAAAAACTAAATGGCTTAGCCGAGACAATAAAGGCTTCTAATACTGCAAAAAGTAAAGATGCAGCATGGAATAATTCTATGAGTGCTGTGAACTCTGTCTACCAAATCTGCAATAAGATAAATGCAATAAATTCTCCAATGGGGGGAGCTGATGCACTTACAGCAGGTGCAGCTTGTAAAGTGGATCTAATCGCTTTGAAACCATATAAGGCAGCAAAACTACTTGAACAGAAATAGTTAAAAAGGATAAGAAAATGTTTAAGATTGGCAACGTACCAGAAGTTGAGAAATTAGATCTCTCCAGTATGCAGAATGATTTTATAAAATCTTTCGTAGATGGTTTAGTTGCTGATCGTTTAATCCAAAAGGATTTAGTGATACTAGATCCTTTTGAAGATGATGACCAATTTCTTTCTTTTCAAATTTACTATCCTCAAACTCCTGAAAAAAGAGTAATTATTCAAATTGAAAGACCAAAATCTGTGATTAAAGTCTTTGTTGAAAGTGAGACTTTTTATTCAGGATCGGGTTATGAGTTCCTTATCCATCCCACATCTGCACTACTTACAGCAAAGCACGATGATATTGTAGAGATAGTGCATGGTAAGATCTTTTTCTTGGCATACAATTTGTTGAGACTAGCTGATGGTTATGAGTTCTTTGTTCAAAAGGATAATGAAGTACTCGAAACAAAGCATCCGATGATTGCAATCTATGAAACGTTTGTAAGTCCTATAGATCAGAACAGAACAATACTTTTCAATGAACCACATATAGAAACTGAATGTACCGATGTGTTGATTCAAATACGTCCTGATGAGAAGCTTGTATCGATCACTGGAGAGGGAATGTCTTTGGGTAGTATTAAATTGTTAGAGACATTTGTAAGCTTGAGTTACCTATACTCTGATATGGCTGTTGAATATTATTGTTAATACATTACCTAAAAAAAACCTCCTTTTTACGGAGGTATTTTTTTTTAATAATATTATTTATATTGTTTTTGGATAATTTTAAGATCGTTGATTAACTCTGCCAGATCGTTAAGAACTTCCACTCTTTCTTCCTCATCTTTAATTTTACCTTGAGACAATAATGAAATACGATCAAGACTGTCTTTACCTTTCACGGTAATATCAATGATCACTTTTTCATTGTAGTCAGGAGCTTTGGTAGTTTCTTTATTGTCTTTTTCTTCATCAATGACAAATTGATTTTTGAGCTTTTTCACTTCAGGCATACCAAGAGATTTACCTGAAGCAGCAAATTTTTCTACCCATTTGATAACTTCATCTGGATGTTCTTTAGAAAGGTTCGCAATTTCATACATGGCTGAGAAATCTTTACACATTCCTTGATTGTGCATCCATTCAAGATTATCAATAATGCTCTGGTGAACGTCTTTAGTTAGCGAAGCTACTTTACTTGTTTTTGCCTCATTAAAGCCTAAAGCAAGGCCAATTTGCTTCTGCTTGGCAATTTTGTTGGTGATCAGGCGATTGATACTGTGACTGAGATCAAAGATTGTCATGTCTTTACGCATGACATTTGCAGTCAACTGATCTAATTCAGAGAACTCTGCTTTAATCACGGCAGGAATCGTTTTTAAACCTGCTCTGAGTGCGTTTCTTCTGCGTCTGTTGCCATCTTTTACAATATAGCGTGTAGCATCATCAGGATGGGGAATAATGACGATAGCTTGCAATATTCCACGATCCTTGATGCTTTCCACCATTTCGTCTTCATCTTTATCTGATAGAAATTTGCGTGGGTTTAATGGATCTTCTTCAATGAGGTGCAAATCCACCTCAATTGACTCCATTGTTTTTGCGCCCTTTTCTGGCTCATTGCTTCCAGTGATAACGTCTAGTAAGTTCATGTCGATTCTCCTATTACTTGTCAGCAGCAAGTTTGAGCTGTTTTGAAATTTGCTTGAAAAGGGTAAAGAATGTCTTTTTAACTGGTCTGGTCGAATTCTTTTGGATATGCCATGTAGCGATCCCAAGCTCAGCTGCTTCTTCGATTACATTTTTTTCCGTGAAATGAAGAATGGAATCATTTTCTAAATAGATAAGGTTTGAAGCTTTTCCATCACGGTTAAGATCTGCCAAAGCAGTTTTTTGTACTTCAGATTTTTTATTTACTAAATTAGGTACAACGCCTCCCAAGATCAGATCAGGGTTCATAGCTTTTTTAATTTTTTGTGCAAAAGCAATATATTCTGAAATACCATCAACGGCATAACTTTTTAATAATGTTGGCATAACAACCAGATGAGATACGGACAAAGGAATAAGCAATAGATTTCCTAAAGTTGGTGGAGTATCAAAGATAATAATTGTTTTATGTTTCAGTAGTTTAGATATATTTTCTTTAAAAGTAGCCGTTTTTTCAGTATCGATACTGTTGTTAATATTAGCCAATGCTAGATTTGGTTGGAATACAGCAATTGCACCACTATTGATAGATAACTGTGAGTCTGACAATTCACTTAGGAATAGATCCACAGCATTGCCTTTTAAGACTGTGTTCGTATCCGATTTTTTTACATAAGCAGGTAAAGAGGCTTCTTTATTGTATTTTAATAAATGTTTAGAACTATTACCCTGATTATCTAAATCGATCAAGGCAACTTTGTAGCCTTTCTCAGCAAAGAAAAAAGCACAATGAACTGAGAACGTACTCTTACCTACACCACCTTTACTATTACCGATAGCAAGGATTCCTGAATCTTTTGCAGTGATTTTTTGCATCTTTTTATCCTTTTGAAATAGGGTGAACTCATGCACATTGCTCATCCACCACCGATAGTCAAAGAATAACTTAGATATAAAATTAATGAAAGTATTTTTCTTAAAAAAATTTCATTTATGAAAGTTTTCCAGATTATGACCTTATAAACACATCATCAATATTCAGTTCAATGTCACTTAATTGAATAGAATATAGCGATTTTAGTGTTTCTATTGCATCTGGAAAGAAATCAATTGCATTGCTCAGTTGAGGTTCTATGGAACTCAATGCAATATTAGGAATGGCACGATTCTTCTGCCCATTGATGTAAAAAACATTACACCAAGCAGGAAATATGAAGTTTGAATTAACTACTTCAAAAATATTAAGTAGTACACCTTGTAAATTCAGGGGGGAGGCTTGACCAAAAACGTTAGGTGAATTTAGAGTACCTAAACATTGTGAAAATTCAGTAGTTAATGAATTAGGTGAAATATGGTGAAACACATAAATTATTGTTTTTTTTAAATTATTTTCATTTATTTCTTTTTTATAAACTTGATTCCGTAGTAAATAAGATTCTGAATCTATAAATTCTGATGGAGCGATAGCATCATTTTCAATCATTTCATGGTAAACCATGATTGCTTTGTTAAGCATTTCAGAGCAAGCCAAAATATCTCTACGGTGTAAAGGGCTATTTGAATAGGTTAAACGATCTAGTAGTAATCCCTTATCTATTAGGTTACTCCGAAAAACTTCAATAAGAGTGACATAATCCATTTTTCTGGCCTATAGAAAGCGTGTCGTATTCGCTTTGAAATGTTGCTTGGTTATTGCAGTTTTCTGATGAATTACTGGAATTGGACGATCCGAAAAGTGTTCGATTTCAAGCTTGTTGAACCCATTGGAAGATTTCTTAATTTGACCTAAGATCATGTTCTTAAAAGTATCTTTTTTTGAACTTAAATAATCTATGTACATATCGCTTAAGGGGATACTTACAGTCAGACTGCGGATTGAAATTTTATTATCACTTTTGATATTTTTATTTTCATAATCAAGTGGTGGGAACTTAATGACCAGATAATTTTCAATAAAGGTTGCATACTCTATCTGGATCTCATTAAGCCACCAGAAATCCGCATCCTGACAAAAGAAAAGAAAATTTTCTGGATTATTATCGTCTATTCCAAATGCAAATAAACTTGCTTGTTGGGTCGATAATTCAATTGATGAGTAGGGGTTCTTTTTGTCGTAAAAGTAATTGAACGAGCTTAAAAACCTTAAAAGGTAAAGCCATGCACGTACTTTAAGCGCATTGGAAGAAGCAATTTCAATTTCATCATCTTTAAGTTCTTCAAGCGCATCGATAATATGAGGAGGTAATGCACTCATTATTTTTGCTCCAATTCTGGTTCAGATTTTTGTTGGATAAGTTTTTTATGTTCTGTGATGATATTTTTTAAGGCTTTATGTTCGCTTATCCCTTTAGATTGAGCTACTTCAGTAACCCATTCATAACAAACATTATCCAGAATACGTTCAATTTCTGTTTTTAGTTTCCTGCTTCTGGCTGATCTATTGTCATCCAGTAATAATTTCTCGATATTGGCATACTGACGAAGACGTTTAACATCACATTTACGAATATCAAGTAATTTACTGATCGAATTATCGTTTGCCCCCTGTTTAACGTAATTCACGTATTCATCCAGATTTGAATAAAGTCTTAAAGTTGTGATGATATGCTCATGGCCAGTTACGATGAGTCGTTCGGCATAAGTTGCTGTCTCAGGATCATCGATGCTGCGATTACCTTGAAAGATCATTTCATCAAAGATCTTCTGGTCATAGACATCACAGATAAGACGTGACTTTTGGCGAGTCGCCTCAATTAGATGTGACGTTCCATCGATGTGGAATTGACTTTGAATTTTTGAAAATTCAAGTTTGTTTAAAATTGCTAAAGCAATAATAAATTCCGCAGGTAAGTCGAACTCTAGGTCAAAGTTTTGAGTAATTGCCCGACTATATGACTGAATAGGTAAACGTCTTTCAACAATCCATATTGAAGTATCAAAGAAAGTAATGATCTCAGAAATTTGATCATCACTAAACAGTGGATACTTCTTATCAGAATCGAGAGGGTTTGCAAGGTTGGACTTTCCACCTTTCAAAAGATAAATGCTTTGGTCTTTATTACTTGTAAAGAAACCATCTTCTAACTGTGAAAAGTTAAATGTTTTAGAGTTTAATGATATTAAGTTTTTAATATCCTTGTAATATTCCTCTAAAGTTGATTTTCGGCGTTCCTTTCTTTCCATAAGTAACTCATGTAAATTTTACTAAAATTGAATTTCAGTGACGTTTTAAAAGCGTTTCAGGGAATTGAGCATCTTTTATGGTTTCATCATCACCATTATAAAATAAGCCTTTGTCACCCGTTTTCAGCTCATAGATCTCACTTAAGGTATTCATTAATACGTTGTATTCAGCTTGAGTACACAGTTCAGACTCGTAAAGGCACAATAAATAGCCATTACAAATCGAAAATCTACTATCAAACGATTCATAGTCTTCTACGGGTAAACCCATAAATACGCAAGTACCAATTGAAATATCTTTTAAATCAGTTAATCGTTTTATGGCACTAGACAAACGTGGGTTCTTCTTGGCCATTGCACTCAATATTTCTTTTTGAAGTATCAAATCCATATAATTCTCCAAAAATGTCCTATGTTAATGCTAAAAAGTGCAGCTCAGTGTTTAATTAACTTCTTGTAAGCAGCCTAGATCGCTTTGAGCTAATTTAGGTACACCCATCCGATCTTGAACTTTAGCAACTACGTCTTCAGCAATCTGCACCTGCTTATCAATCGATGCGTTTGAATAAAGATTCTGTCCACTTGCTGATTGGTTGTTTGCGCTGTACTTGTTGGCGACTGCAAGTGCAACGTAAATTAATAATATTGCAGTAATTACCATTAACACTAACTGAATAGGGGTAAACGTGTACCCGAATATAGAAAAGGTTCTTGGTGTCGCAGGAATTACTGCTGATCCTACTGGAGGATAGTTCTGGCCAGAGATCATATTAACGGGATATTTAACTTGAGATCCTAAATTGTATGCGTCAGAAATTTCATCGAATACCTGAGACCATTGATCTTGAATGTACTGTTTAATCTCTGCATCATCATACCAATCTGCATCATCTTTGATGATTTGGCTTGGATAAACTTTTAATTTTATCGAAGCAAGCGAGAACTTTTTGGGTTCGCCACTATTATCCAAGACATTTGAAATGAGTATAAATGGTTTGAATGAAATGATCCGAAAGGGGATACCTTGTTCATCAGAATTACTTTGCTTATCAAAGTTGTCGAAGTCTATTCCATAATCAAACGAGGGTACATTCGGTAAAGGAACTGATACTAATTTGGGTGATGAATTCTCAATGGTGCAATTATCTTCAAATTCAATTTTTACTGATAAAATTTTTGCAACATCTTCAGTTGGATTACTGACAGCATGAATATTAGATTGTGATAATGGTTGATGAGAAGTTGCAGGCACTTTTACTTTAGCTTTTTTATTAAATAATTTCATGGCGATAATACCTCTCAGATTTTACCAAAGATCATTTCAAGGATACTTGCATCAGAGAGGCCAGTAGCCATTTTTGGTTGACCAGTCTTTTTGTTTAAGTAGAAAGCGGTTGGTACTGCAATGGTATTACTATTAGTACTTTGTTGAGTGGCTTGCACCAAGAATGCCTGATTCTCATCGATAGCTTTTTTGTCCGCTGCTGTAGCTTCAGGTAGGCCTGTAGTGTCTTTAGAGAATGCTTTATTCAACAAACTTGGATCATGTAATGTTGCAGCTGCAAGTTTATAGCCATCATCTGATTGTTTTAACAATACTGTAGGAATCCATTTGATTGAATATCCCTTTTCAACATATTTGCGTGTAGCACGGTATGCTTCGTGGCAGTTTGGGCAGCGTGGATCATAAAGCACATATAGAGTGTCAGTATCAGATCCTTTACCCTCTTTTGCACCTTTAAGTTTAGCCAGTACTTCAATTGCAGCAGGAGCAGGTTTGTTCCATTCTCCCACAATTTCGGCAAAATCTACGGATACTTGTTCCTGACCTAATGGTGTACCTAAATTGCTTGGATTTTCAGGCGTGCCATTTCCGTATTTTTGTTGCGCTGCTTGGAGAAGTGGAAGACTCACGCTATCCATAGTGTTTACATCAAATGCGTTACCTGTGATCACGACTTTTTCATCAGGTGTGGTAAAGACAACTTGAGGCGTGCCATTGATTAGGATCGTCCAAGCAAGAAGATTACCTTGTATTTTATTGACTTCTGAGATCGTGCCTAGACGTGCCAAGTTGGTATGCAATTCTTTGCTGTAGTCCTTGCTTTCAGCTGCAACTGAGTGTTGCTGTGAGCTTGTATTTGAGGATGTATCAGCTTTTTTTAGAACTAAAAAATAGACGATTGCAAACAAGAATGCAGCTATCAATAATCCAATGATTAAACTTTTAATTGATAATTGGGATTGAGTAGTTTGATTCCCAAGTGTTCTATTAGTCATTTTGAAACCTTTTGTTTGGTTTTATAACAAGATTGAAATAATGATAACTCATTTTAAAAAAAACATATATCCGAAAAATAAATATTTCTATGATGAGGCTGTAGTGATTTTTACTGAATCCAAAGCCTGAGCTGATTCAATTTGTGGGGTGTGGTGATTGAGATATATATCAGGCTGTTTGTATTTGTATCGCTTAAGAGCTTCATTGAGGCCAAGCCATCCATAACTGAAGTCTGGAGATACTTTCTTTCTTTTGTAATAGCATTCTGATGTGTAATGAGAGAAAGCTGCTAATTGTTCAACGAAAACACTTGGTCTACCTACGCTTTGCACCAAAGCCCATAAATTTCTGTCATACATACGCAACCAACGTAATTCGCAGGGTGCAATTACACCCAACATTCTGGCTCTGTAAATTGTGGCGATCAGAGCTGTTCTCGCATAAGCATGTTGGCTGAAAATTTCTTGAGCGACAGGATGATTCCAATATTTAGAAACTGTTTTTTCCAGTTTTTTTCGGTTAAATGACTGGTAACTTCTAGGTTTGAGATTTTGAGGGTTGATAAACTTTTTATCAGTGGTTAACTGTTTGTAGGCTACATGCCAAAAATAATCTAAAACTTGATCCTTATTTTTCAAGATCGACTTAAATTCTTTATCAGACATATTTTCATCAGTGGCACATGCTACTGGCAGGAAGATAGCAAATAAATTAATTTCCCCGTCCGTCAAATCCTTTGGAGAATTTAATAAATCTCCTAACTGGATATACATTTCCTTTTCAAATTGCTTTTCATCAAGTAACGGATACACATCATCTTTGGGTGAAGAACCAAAATTCTGTTCATCGTTGAAATCTGCAATTGACTCAATTTCATACTTTCTAAAACCAGAAACGAGCTTGTACTCCAGAACAAACTCTCTAGGAGAAAGCATTAATCTGTAAAAGCCTTTATCGTTTGGAACTTTCGATTGAACGAAATATGAAATGTATTTAAGGTGAGGGTAGAGCACGCTTAATTCGAGAATTAACGATTCAAGGTCGTGGTCTTTGACGTAACGGGTGTCTGGAATATCAACAAGGTTTTTACTATGTTTGTACCAGACATATCCAATCAGTGCTCCTGCAATCAACATAGATGGAAACAGATTGTTGATATAGTAAAAGTTAAAAGGAATTGCTTTTATATTGACTGTGCAATTCATTAAAGGGTTTAAGTAATGGTTGGGATCTGGATAACACAATTTGCTGATTGTATTGGTTGTAAAATTCAATATTGAAGCATCACTATTGGTGATCTTCTTAATTAATAGCTGCAAATACCAAAATGGAAGTTCAATGATACCAAATAGAGTTCGAGTAATTTTAACTATAGCTACACTGCCATAGTGCCATGCTCCCCAAAAGAAGCCCACAGTGACGAATATAATTGCACCTACGATGATCAATGTATCTGTACTTGAATCTGAGGTTCTGTGATTATGTTGATTCATGGTTTACCTAAACCCTAAGCAATAGAGATGTGATTCCAGTCATCTGATGGAGTGACATCATTTTCTGTTTTGGTTTCTTCTAAGTGGATCTGCTGCACAGCAACAATTTCTTCTGAATCAAGTTGCTCTGTATAACTATTAATCAGCAAAGCGGTTTGTAGATTTTCGTGGTTAAAGCTTGCACTCATAACAATAGTATTCCGTTTGAATTCCTCATCTCTCATTAGGTCAATGAATAGATTTAGAAAAGATCCACAACCTAATTGGAAAACTTCATTTTCTAATTTTGCGGTGGCAATTGGATCTTTGCGGATCTCCAAAGCTGTAAAGTACTGCGAGATCATGTAGGCCAGATAGTTTGACATTTCATACAGTGCTGACAGACAGTAGATTTCTCTATCCGTCTGCTTGCGTTCTGATAAAAATTTGACCATTACTTCACTATTAAAATTAAGTGTCACTTTATCTTTGCTGCTGCCAAGAAAACCCACGATATTACTAACTGAACTTTTTGTGGGATGAGTGAAAAAGTAATAGATTAGGTGACTGTATAATTTGCCTGCATCAAAATTATTGACCTTTAAAAAGGACAAAAGAAATTCCCTTTGTCTTGTTGGCAATTTGTCTAAACTAACCGAAACTCTTAATCTGTGAGGTTGAGGCATGGCTTCACCTCAAGTTAGATTCTTGCCATAAACGCAGCACATTTATACATGCCTCTAGCGTTAGCGAATTCAGGGTCTTTTACGATCTGTATGTTGTTGTATTCAAGTTTATTGGTAAGTTGTTCACCTAGCGTGATAGAACCGCCACCAACAAGCAGAACTGCACCTAGATCCTTTCCGTCTCTTACATGCACTTTAACTTTATTGATGATCTGCTCGATAACTTTGTCTTTAGCTTGAGAGATTAAGTCTGATACATCGTGACTCTCTTTGCCAATCGATAACGTACCACTGTCTAAAGCTTTGTTTAATCGCCAGTCTGATATGTCTGATGACATCTTCAATTTAGCTTTAATGTTTTGATTGAGTATTGATTTAAGAGTAATGATGCCAACATCAAGTGTTCCACAACGTGAAGTTTGCATAGTTCCACCTTGAGGATTAATTACGGCAATATCAGTGGTTCGTCCACCAATATCAATTACGGCACATCCTCCCTCAAATAAGTCATCATACAAATCAGTTTTTTTCCCCTTATCTGTCATTAGTGCGTCAAAGTAGGCGCATTGCGCTTCAGATAAGACAATGTGCTTAGAAATGGAAATTGGATCTAAATTGTTAGAAGCTTCATATAAGTTAAAGACTGATTTATCACGTAGATTAATCATTAGGTTGTTTGTTTTATTTTTGATTAAGTCAACATTTTTTGTACCATCCTGACCTCCATAGAATCGGTTTAGAGGTAGGCCAGTAGCAATTTTAAAATCACGATAATCTTTACCGAATGCTTTATCTAAAGCTTGATATACAAGTGCGATATTGGCTTCGCTGACTGGATAATCTTCGGTACGTGTGTCAATGTGCTCTGAACAAAACTCATCAACAGTGTATTTATTGCCATTTACGCTGATAATCTTTCTATTGACATCATCGGGATCGCCCATGATTGTTGCACCAATGGCCACACGGGAGGGCATTCTGAATTGAATAGCTAACTCGCCATTGTAGATCTTAATTCCATCATGGCCATCGTCCACGCCAACAACTAATGATTTACTCATATAATTCTCCAATGTCTTAAAATCTTATCTTCTTTTTGGTGTCTTAACTTTCCCAAATAGGAAACACCGAATGTATTGAAATACGAATGAATAGGGGATCTTCCAAATATTCTCGATGCAATAGCAAATAGGTAGTGCAATGATCGCTCCATATAAAATAAAGCTAACTTTATTGAAGAACATTGCACCAAGAACAATGAAAAACAGTACTAAAACGTTGATTTTATAAAGTTGAGGAATGAGCCTTGTCTTACCCCAATCCATATAACTGTTATTTTTTTCTTCCATTAAACTCTCCTATGCTATGCAAGTAGTGCATCAAAACCTGCCTGCGTAATTCTATTTTCAGCAAGTAGTTTATGAGCCTGTACTTCAAAATTAGGTGATGAAAATGCCGTACCAGTTGGCTGATTCATAACTGAGCGTATTTCTTTAACCACACCCGAAAAACCATCATCACTAATTGCTATGTCAAGTAACTGCTTCTGAAATCTTTGGTCATAAACAATGTTTCTCTTACAGCCATTTGTTTACCATCAATAGTTTCAACCAGACGTTGAGCAATTAAGGCATGAGCTGTAGCGATTGTTTCTGTGAGTTTTCGGTTTTGCTGCTCTTTTGGAACAAGAGCCAAAATACGAGGTAAGATATTTGCCACATCATTACTGTGAACAGTAGAAAGTACGGGGTGGCCTGTTTGTGACAGTTCAATTGCAGCAGAAAATGACTCTTGATCCCGTAATTCACCTACCAACAATAATGCAGGCTTACGTCTCATAGCTTCTCTTACAGCGAGGGCAAAAGAAGAAAAATGCTCTGGTACTTGGCTTTGAGAAATAACCGAATGTCTACTTTGAATCTCGTTATAACGGAACTCAATAGGTTCTTCGATTGTGATGATGTTGCCTTGAATGTGAGTATCTTCTTCAAGTATGTAGCGGATGAATGAAGAAAGAGTTGTAGATTTTCCCGAACCTGTTTCACCTGCCATGTAAACAATACCAATACGAGGGATACACTTCAGTAGGTATTCTAGTTCAACACCAATATCTGAATATTTCGGTGGCTTTGATGGGATCAAGCGCATTACGATCTGGAATGAGGTATTTCCCGTAAGATCCATACATGCAGAAATATTGCAGCGGAATACAACTTTATTGCGGTCAACAGCAATAACGTTGGTATTACCATTTTCACTATCTTCTGCCACAAATCCTCCTATACCCTCAGAGGAGTTAGGGTCGAACAAGGAGCATGAGTAAGCGAAATTAAGGCCAATGCCTCGTCTAATTGAAGAAAGTGCCTCAGAACCATTAATCGTTGTGAGGAAACAATCTAATTCGATCCCTTTAATATTCGTATATGTCAGAGCATAGAGCCTGCCATATCTACGAATAAGAATAGGGCGACCAGACAAGGCAAAAATATCACTGGCTTTAAAGTGCTCGGCAATGGTTAAAATTTTTCGTACATCAGTTTCAGATGTAAGTTCAAAATTATCAACACGGATGGTGTCATGCAGAAGCATTTCATAACCATGCTTTTTGAGCACTTTTTCAGGAATCGTAGCTACATTCCCTGACTGATAATAGCTATCAGGAATATCAATTACTTCCTGTTCAGGCAGTTCAGTAGGCATACTATTATCCATACTATTGAGTCTCGATAGCTACAGGGGTATCAGATTCACTTACTGTAGAAGTTTGGACAGGTTGTTTAACTTCTGACCGTGAAACAATCGAAAGAGTATTGGCTTTCCAATACGATGGATCATTAACGAATCGAGGTAACTCGGTAATCTGGAAGTTTGACTGATTAAGCATCAGGGCATTTCCACCACCTGCGAGAGAAATGTTTGTTCTCGCAATTACAGGCATCGTTATTTTTCCGTTCATTCGGAATTGATGGAACTTCAGCATCCCGATAAAAGTTTGATTTAAACGGTTAAGCTGATGTGAAAAGATGGCATCAGCTTCTTTGACACCATCCTCTATTCCACGATCCATAGCATTTTGAAATGCTTTCTTTTCCTGTTGGTTCTTCGGTTTAAGTTCGTTAGGTAATGAATCCACTCCCACCTGATAAGACTCAACATTAAAGTTTAGATAGTCTCTCCAGTTTGGTGGTAAATGAGAAAAACGGGCATTCTCTTTAATTTCGTAACGTGTACCCAAGACGGAGAAAGTCCGTGCATTGCCTACATCACTAATATTGTGTGCCTCAACAATGACAGGCGGTACAACAATTGTATTGATCATTAAAGGTTGAAAGTTATAAACCGTATCTAATTTGCGGTCGTTCGCTTTAACAACATTTGAAATTTCTTGAAGACGAGCACGTAGAGCGTTACGGGTTGCAGCTTCTCGTACAATCGTTTGAATCGCTTCAACACGAGCTGTATTTTCAGCTTGTTTTGCTGAATCTGATTGAGAAACAATAATTGGCGTTTGTTCTAAGTAGAACTGATAATTCGGTAAGTCAGCCATTACGAATCCCCCTTTTAACGATGGATTAATGTGATGGTTTTAGACTGCGAATCAAATTCAACAGTTGCAGCGTTACCTAATTGGAGTGCTGTATCTTTTACAAGATCTGCACCTGTCATTTTGCGCTTATGGAAATTGACAATAGGTAGTTGGCGAATGTTGCCTGCTTCAATGAAACGATAACCAAATCTGTAAGCCACACTTTGAAGTAGAGTTTGTGAATCCCCTACAAAGTCCACAACCAATACATCTTTATTGATGTTTGAATTAGTGATGGCAAGGTTATCTAAGTATTGGCGTTGAGTCAGGGCGTAAGTCTGTTGTTCTGCTACAGCATCCTGAGCAGCTTTACTTAATACACCTAATGGTGATTCAACATCAAATTTTGGTGAGGGTACATAGTAGTAACTCTGACAGCCTGTTAATGCTAATACTACTGAGAATGTTGAAAAGAGCTTCAACATGGACATTGGTACTTTTTTCATGTGTACACCATTTTTGATTCTATAATTGTTAGCCAAGTGCAACCGAGCATCTTGGTAAGCTAAGTATAAATTCTAAATTTTAAAAAATATATAGTATTAAAAAATAAAAATCTTTGACCTAAAAGTATGGCATATCAAATGCTCATGGTGTTTTCTTCGATACTTTATGACCTCAAAACCATGTCAATTTATTTCAAAAAACTCGAAATTAGGTACGCAACATTGAAATCTTAGGCGTAATACTTGCGAAATCTCTGCCATTTATAATTTTTGTATAGCAGAACAATGCAATTAACGTTCAATAGAAACCAAAATTTTATTCGTTACTGAATTTTGAGAACAATAAGGGGCAATCAAGGACAAATTAAATTTAATTTTAATAAGAAATTAGAATGAAACAATTATACAAATATAAATATTTCTAATAATTATTGATTGATCTCTTAAGTCTCAATTTTATAATCAGTTATTCTGATATTTTAAAAAATAAATTTATTAAAGTAATAATATAAAAATTTATAAGTTATTCAAGTTGAATTTTAATTTTTAAACCAATGCAAATAATAAAAAAGAAAATAATTTTTTTTGCGTAACCGTGATACCAGATGATTCGAGAACAAAGAATACTTTTTTTAAGTAATCTTAGGTATGATTGTGCAAGCAATCGTAGATTAAAAATTGGGTAACGAGCGAGCAGTTGATAAATTGACTGTCTTTTGAGCCTATAACTATTTTGAAACGATTGATGATTGGGCGCATGAGAAGCTCAATTTTTTGAACATTAAGATCACTGGTTGGCTTAAGGTAGAACAAAATATGACCGTAAACTCAGAATATGATATTAAAGCACAAGCGTATCCAAAAAGTATTAAAGGACTCGTTGAACGAGCGCAAAATTATTCAAATAGAACTGCTTTAAGATATACTAACGTTTGGAATAAATTATTAATCAAATACGGCGAAAAAGATAATATTGTCAATAATCCAGAAGCAGCCATGAATAATGTGGTTAATAACCTCATAGCTGAATATTCTAATAATGAGTATAGAGACTCAACCTTTAGGCAGTATCGAGCTGCTGTCATTTACAGATTGAGCGTAATCCTGTTGGATCAGGGTAGAACAGGAAATAAAATCTTATCTTTGCCCAAAGCAGCACGTTTTTTTGAAAGTTTGAAAAATGTAGAGCGTATTAATACAGATCAAAAGCAACCGAAAAGATCCAGTAGCAGCAAACTGAAATATTTTCCTAGAGACCTCTATGAGCATGTTGGGAAGACGCAAAACGAGGTTATAGGATCTAAATTGGGTGTGATGCTTAAGTGCTTTCTTGAAGCTAATATGTTACTAGGCTTGAGACCTGTAGAGTGGCTAAGTTTAAGATTGGCATGTGATGTAGAAAAGAAGTGCTTATGTTTAGTTGTCGATAATGGCAAGCATTCAAATGGTAGGGCGAATGGTGAAATACGGATACTGGATCTGCTTGAAGATGATCGTGAAAAATTAAAAAGCCAGTTAAGAATAATTCTAGGGTTTAAGAAGCTACTGGACAAAGAACTAGAAAACAAAGCTCGAAAGATACTTAGCCAACTAAGTGCAGATACAGGTGAGCAATACAAACTCTATATATCTAGTAGAGAACCTGATGAGTTTTTATATGAATATTATGGTGTGAATAGCCAACGAACCACCATTAACGAAGATCCCAATAACGGAGTTCCCATTAACGGAACAAAGACCACTAACGGTATAAATGGGTCAGAGGCACACGGCGATAATTTGAGTGGTGATTCCATCAACGGAGATCCCATTAACGGAATTAAAACCAAAGACGGAATACATGGTCTAGGTTCGCACGGCGATATTTTGAATAGGTCTTCCGATAACGGAGAGACCATCAACGGAATTAATACTGGAGACGGAATTGCAGGTGACGTAGCCAATCACGGCGCACAAAATAGAACAATAGGTGACGCAGCCATAAATAACGCACGGCGTTCTGAGCTGCAAGGAGTGACCGCCAACGGTACAGATACCATTAACGGAATTAATCCAGTAGACGGAAGCAATACCGAAAGCGGAAGAAAATTGCACGGCGAGGACGGTCTAGGAGATACCGACAACGGAATAAATCCAGACAACGGTAAAAATCCAGTAGACGGAAGTAATGGGCAAGTTGATTCCCAACAAAGCGATAAAACTTTCAGCCGATCTGAAACTATCAGTCAATTAGAAACTTTCAGTCAATTAGAAACTTTCAGTCAAAATGAAATAATCAGTCCAGAACTTAAGCAACTAGACACGGCGCACGATGATTCAGTGAATACCGTATCTGGTGGAAATACAGTAGACGGTTTGGATTCCGAGAACGGAAATAACGCCGTCTTGTTCAAGGCATTAAATACAGCAGTGATTGAAAGTTATGTGGATAAGCACGGCGCAATCCAATATGCGTTATGCCAAGCCTATATGGATTCACTCCAAAGCAAGCTTTATCGTATATGTAATGAGTTCTATAAAAATAAAAAGCTAGGCTTGGTTGAGGAAATAGAGGCAAATAAAGCGAACGCAACTATTTACAGCACACGCCATCAAGCCGTAGCTAATCGAAAGAAAGCCAAGTGGAAGCTTGATGAAATTGCTGCATGGTTTGGACATGCAAGTATAGAGACTGCTTCAAGACATTATGGTAGGGCAGGACGAGCATGGGGGGAGTTGCCTTATTACAGGCCATCTCGTTCAAGTATTGAAATGGTTCGAGTACGTGAGGCGGTATTGGAGCAAAGCAAAACGCCTATGTCGGATCAAGAGTTAATTAATCAAGTTGTGTCTGAAGACTACTTAGATGGTCTTTTATGATTTTTAAAAAATGAATATATGTATTTTTTAAAAATATGATAGATTACTCTTAATCAGTAAATTATCTAGGTAGGAATTCAGGTGAATTTAGAACCCGAACCATTAGTAAGTATTAATGGTGTTCAATTGACAAATGCTCAAACAGTTGCACTCCGTGTGGCAGTCTCTAATTATCTAACTGATTTGCAAGATTCTGATCTTGGTGATGATCCGCACGGTAAGGCAGTGACTAAACTTTATTTGGCTAGGCTGCAAGAAGTAATTGAGCTGATGCACGGCGCAAATTAACTTTCATTAATGAAAGTTTTATGTTCAAGGATCAGCTTATGATTAATAGAAATAATCTTTCGGGTGAAATCTCATTTGGTTGCATCATGTGTGACGAATCAGATGATATTTGTTGCGATTGCCGTAAAGAATCAAGTTCTTATGACATGGGCTATAGAGCAGGGAATAACGGCCTTGAATCAAATGCTATTCATTACGATGGTAATTTGAAAGCGATTTATGAGGAGGGTTACGTGTGTGGTCGTAATGCACGGGCTAAACATGGAGAATCAAAATGAATAATATCCTAGATTTTGCAGCCAAAATCCATAAACAATTTTTTATCGGTGGTTTAGTTGTATTTGTTATTTTAGTGATTCTTATGTCATTAAATATAGATATAAACTATTTATTGATTCTGCTCGGACTCATCTTATCTTTCTTTACGGGGGGATTGGTGATTAATAATCTCTATATAAGAAGATTAAAAAAAATAAGTAGTGAATGACGCACGTATCAATCATTCCGATGATAGATTTTTACCGTCTTCGGAAATTATGAGTGACGCAGCCAGTCACGGCGCATTGAAATCAGTTGATACCGTTAGCTGTTAGTTATACCGATCATGGAATTAATTCAGGTAATGGATTTAGACCGATAACGGAATAAATGTTTACGCCGTTGGTGTTTCGGCAATTGTCATTTGCTAATAAGGCAAAGTAAATTTTATGAAAACTAATACACATGAACTTTTCAATACAATTAACCATGAACATATTGGCAGAGAATTAAAAGAAATTCTTGTTGCAGAATGTGAGGATGGACGTTGGTTTGTTGAGAATAATTGGGGTGATGTAGACTTTGAACAAATTGATGGTATTTCAAATCCAAACATATCGCCGTATATCAATCCAAAATTTTTCAACAATGAAGATGATGTAATGGCTTATGCGATTAGCATTATTCGTACTGTAATTCCTAATTTTGAGCTTGATCGTGATGAACAATAGATACTATCTGGTTAAACACGGCGCACGGTTCAATACCGATAGTGGAATATATCGGTATTGGTGAGGTAGGTCACTGGCCTAATTCCGTAAGTGGTAATAATCCAGTTAGCGGAATATTTACCGTCTACGGAATGAAACGCTTTCTTAAATGAAATTTTAAATGAGCAATCAAATGAATGAATTAACACCCAAAGAAGCAAAAGCAGTTGTGGAAAATGCTCCTGCATTTATTAAAGATGCTATAGATCAAACAGAAACTATGTACTGTCCTAGAACTGGTATGTATGCAATCAGAGGGCAGCACTTCGCAACCATGCAATACGAGCAGGGGGAGGATTCATTTGTCTCCACATTGAATTATCACAGTAGTTTTTATGATGAATATATCTATTTGTCTGCGTTGAAGTATCTTTATGAGCAGGCTGAATGACCTCGACTCAAATTATACGCACGGCGTATTATGTTGCTCTCTCCAGAGCAGTCCAATTCCGTAAGTGGTAATAATCCAGTTAGCGGATTATTACGCCGTGAATAGAATTGCTAATTTTGTCAATTGAATAATTTAAAAAAATCTATTAACTTTAAAAAAAAGATATTGCTAATTTTTAAAAATACTAAGACAATGTACTCACTAGATACTGTCACTTGAAGTGCAGTAATAAACAAGCCTCAGTCTTGATGACGAGATGATAAAGATGAATGAGTTAGAAGAAAAAGACTCGGAAATGTCGCAACCGACATTTGACCGATATAGTACGTGGGGTAACCCCCATAATCCTAATAATGTTGACTTCGCAACATTAGTTTTCTATTCGTCAATTCTTGATGTTCTATTGAATGTTTTTCTCGTAGTCATTGTGCTTTTAGTGCTTGTCATTGTTGGACTTGTGATTTTTATCTTCATCAATCCTGATTTCGTAAGATTCATTTTTGATGATGGTTCATCAGTTCCCTGCATATACAACCCACTGACAAAAACATTTACCCAATAGGGCTTTGATTATGACTGATCCAAATCAACCAAAACATTCAAGTCCTAAAGCTCCAAAAACCATAGACAGCCGTCTTGCTGAACGTGATGCAACGATCAAGGAAATTTCTGAACGTGTATCTAAGCAAAGGCTCTGGTTGGCTGCGTGCTTTGTTGTAATTCCTGCATTGGTAGTAGCTTTAGTTCTGCTAATTGTCATGCTTTCTAAAATGCCTAAAGCGGAAGCATTCCAGACAATTGACAACAGTGTCATCTGTAAGATCAATCCAAACGATAACCCTGCATTTACCAATACCAATATTGCAGAGTTTGCTAAAGAAGCTGTTCTTAATGCTTACTCCATCGATTATAAAAATGCGGATATTTCAACGACTGACGTATTACGCCGTTACTTCACGGATAAAGGTCGCTCAAGCTTTATCACCACATTAAGACAGTCTGGTTTGATTGATCAAATCAAACAGAACTATCTCGTCTTACAGACATCTGCGTTACAAACACCAGAAGTTACCAATGACAAAGGTATCGACAATTTCGGAAACCGCTTTTGGATCGTTCAAGTTCCTATTCGTATGGACTATTTTAACGGCAAAAACTCACCTGCTGACTCTAGAACGTATGTCGCTGAGATTCGTGTTGAAGTCACTCAACGTGATGTATTCAACCCGAAAGGTATTGGCGTGAGCAGCATTATTCTTAGAACTAAATAGGTGGTGGCAATGATGCAACAACTTAAGTTTAAAACTCTGGCAATTTGTATCGGTCTGATGATCGGATCAACTGCATACGCAGCTGATCCTGTGGCCAATCAACAAAATGCTCAAGGGCAACAACAGGGGCAGAACTTGGCTGCTCCTGCTCAGACTCAGACGCAGCCACCCCAACAGCAAGGTCAACCGCAGCAGCAACAAGCTCGTAATGACTACGTTGGACAAGCTCCACCAACAACCATCGATTTAGGAAGTGCTCAATCGTTTGGTTCGTCTTTCCCACCTCCAATGAATGTGAATCGTTCTAAAGAGGAAATTGTTGCTGAAGCTCTTGGTATGGCGTTGAGTCCACAACAAGTAAAGAACTTGAAAGATCTGTTCTTGCAGCAAGAACGTGATGCGTCTACGCCGTATTCATACACGGCGAGACCAATCGTGCGCTCATTGCCAGTAGATCTTAGTCCTGCTACGCAGCCACCTGTAGTAAGACTGTCTAAAGGTATGCTTTCAAGCATTGTATTTAGTGATTTGTCAGGAAATCCGTGGGAAATAGATCATGTATCTTTTAACCATGATCTATTTTCAGATAATCCACCAGATAAGCCTAAACAGGATGAATCGGGTAATTATAAAGGTACAAACATCCTCTCAATTGAACCTCTCACAGCAACGGCGTATGGCAATGTAACGGTGACGTTAAAAGGTTTATCTACACCAGTCATTTTTATTCTTTCAACAGGACAGAATGAAGTTGATATGCGTATTGACGCACGATTATCAGGCCGTAGTCCGACAGCGGTAAATTCGGCACTCAGAGCTAATCTAAACTCGCTTTCGGGTGGAGTGATGGCAAACATTGATAGTCAGACATTAATGTTCTTGGATGGTACACCGCCACCAGAAGCAGAACGTGTACGGACTACAGATCCGTCACTGGAGGCATGGAACTACAACGGTCAGTACATCGTGCGCACCAGAGATACAGTTTTATACCCAAGCTATAAAACAACAGCACGTTCGACATCTGGAATGGGAATCTTCATTTATCCTGATCCGATTAATCAAATTACAGTTAGCCGAAACAATGGCACTGCAACTATATTTTTGAATAACTAAGGTGCTCTATGACTCAAGATAATCAAAACTCTCAGTCAGTACCTAACGATCAAAATATTGATGTAGGACAAACTGAACAAAATAACGGCGTTGATCTAGTTCAGACTGAACAAAATCAGAATACGCACGTTAATTCAGATGGTATCAACGATACTTATAACCCAAATGCCATTCGCCCTAATGATGCAGATGAGCGCATCAATATGAAGTTTGGTGAAAAGTTTATGAAGAACTGGAACGAGAATGGAATTTTTCGTTTCATGGTCATTATCGGTACGTTTATCGCAATTATTTTGCTGATTGGTATTTTTAAACTGTTCTTTGCAGGATCAAAAACACCAGACCAGATTGATGCTTCTAAGACTAAATTCGATGCACCTGAAACAAACGTAGGGCAGGCAGAAGAAGTTACGCCAGAACAGTACCAATATATTCGTCAACAAGAGGCGATTCTGGCTCAGCAAGCGCAACAACGTGGGGAGAGTTTCACTCCTCGTAACTTGGTGATTCGTCAATCCAACGGTCAAGGTCAGGCAGTATTGCCTGCTACCAATAACGCAGCGAATGGCGTTACGTCAGGGCAGGTAAACGGTACGTTATTTAATTCAACTCAAAACCTGTCATATAGCGGTAACACGGCGCAAGGGCAGCAAGTACCTGCCAATGGTCAGGCTGCACAAGGTCAGGTTCAACAGGCGCAATATTCGCAGCAACCGCAATATGTCCAATTAGCTCCTGATTATGCAAGTCCTGCTGCTCAGCAATACGTGCAGAACAATAATGAATTTGCATCTTGGTATGACCAAGAATCACAAAGACAGATTTCTGAGAATGAAAAATCAGAAACAACTCTGTATGGATTTGTTGAAAAGCAGATCAAGCGACTTTCTGGTGAAGATCAGAAAAACGGCGGTAATAAACGCACGGGTTACGCCGTATCAACTTATGCAGTTGAAAACCCTAATTCCGTAGATGGTACGAATACAGGTAATGGACAAATTACAGGTAACGGAAATCAAGGTAACGGATCTAACCTTAATTATGGTGGGGCAAATTCCGCAAACGGTACTAATACAGGTAACGGAAAGAAAATCCTCATTCCCGCAGGTACAAGAGTTACTGCACGATTATTAAATGATGTGAATACCGATGACGGTGATCAAGTGTTTTCCGAAATTATGACGGGGAAACTTAAAGGCCGTAAGGTAATTGGAAATGTCAGAAAAACTCAAGACAACATTCAGTTTACTTTAAGTCGTGTCTTATCTGATGGCGTTAAACCTGAATTTTCTATTGATGCTACTGCACAAACGCTACAAGGCTCTTTCGGTATGGCGACCTATATAGATCGTCACATTCTCAAGAACTCAACGGCCATGATTGCGAGTAGTGCTGCAAAGGGCTATGGCAACGCATACCGTGACTATCTGGGTAATACCACATACACCAATGGTGCTGTGATAGTGAATCAGGAAGAACCAAGTAACAAGCGCATCATGGGTAACGTGGTTGGTCAACTTGGTGAAGATTTCGGATCTAAGATCGACAGTATCTACGGCAATAAGCCGACTACATTTAGAACGCCAGTAGGCACTGTGTTCTACATCTTCATTAATAAAGACATTACAGAATAAAAGCATTTGGAGTTTTTGATATGAGTCAGAATCAAGATTTAGACCACGATATTGATGATTATTCTTATGAATCATCTACACATGCGCCTGAAACTGGTAAATCCAATAAAGAGAAATACATCATTATTGGTGCTGTGGTGGTCGGATTATTACTTGTTGTTTTCTTATTCATGGGTAAGAAAGGTGGTAATAAGCAAGTTGCTCAGGAAGTTCCAGTAGAGACAGCAGCAGCTCCTCAAGTAGCACCGTCAGTGCCGAATGGTGCGCCGATGGCTGATCCAAATATGGCAGCAGCAGGAGGTTTCCAGAATATGCCTGCGCCGTATCAGGAAACTCAAATGATGGAAGTTCCTGTAACTATGCCAAAACAGACTCAACCTGTTTCTGGTGATGTGACAATCAAGACTAGCAATGGACAAGACGTACCTGCATATAGCTACGAGGGTCAACAGTTAATTAGCCAGTTCAATGCAGCGAACAATTTACCTCCAGTGTATGTTCCGAATACTCCTGCACCTGTTAATCCGAACAGCCCACAAGGACAGATGCAACAACAGGCTGCTATGACAAATCAAGAACTGATTCAGGCTCAAACTGAAAACACTCAATTACGTGCACAGTTAAACAGTATGCGTGATGTGGTTCAACGTCAGCATATCACCATTGGTCAACTTCAATTGTTAATCAAAAATACCCGTGCGAATCAAGGTGCGAACGTTGTAACGCTACGTGAAACTAAAAAAGGTGTTGCAGTAGGTAAAGCAATACCTGCCAATCAAGAAGTGATTGCGACTGTGGGTAATCGTGTATGGCTCACTGATGGCCGAAATACAAGTTCTTATGCTGTAGGTGATCGCTTACCAACAGGCTACCGAGTTCTTGATGTAAACGAACAATCTGGTGAAGTTTCGTTCACTAAATAGTGATCAAGGAGTCGGAGCATGGAATTTGTTGAGGTATTACAGAACTCAGGAACGTTAATCGTTGCTACGACAACAGTTGTTCGTTACGCATGTATTTTATTTGGATTCATTATCTTTGTAAGAGCAGTTTTCGACTTCGTTGGTGTAGTAGATCCAGTCAATGCAAGTCGATATTTAACACAAATTCGCCGTCCATCTGCGATGGGTGTTTTTGTAAAAATGATCATCGCAGTGATCATGGCGCAATTGGGTTTAAATCTCCAATTAGTCGATGTGATGGGAAGTTTTATGAGTGATACGACACCTGCTGCGGTCACTTATTACGACTATTCACAAAATGTTGGAAATTCTTATACAGCGGAACTGAATCTTACAGTTTTGGTTCTAATCGGTGTGTGTCAGCTAGTTGGACTACTGGCACTAATGAAAGGTCTATTTATCTGGAGAGACAATAGTGATGGCATTGGTAAATCAAGTAATGCACAAGGCTTTGTCTATCTCATAGGAGGAATGCTCGCATACAAAATAGAAGAAGTTCATGCTTTAGCAGCAACAATTTTTGGGCTTGATTTTTTTAAAATCATCGGGCTTACCTAAAAACTTTTTAATAACTGTCTAAGTTGGTCGATCCACTTGGATAATAAATCTAAATCTTTGATTTTTCACAGAAAAATCTAAAAAGGAAAAGTGAGGCGAAAAATGTCTTTAAATATCAATAGCTTACAAAATGCAACTAGCAGCGCTTATTTAAAAGCAGGTGTGTTTTTAACAATGTGTAGCATGGCAGCATCTTCTTTTGCTGATACAACTGCTCTAGAGGGTGGTTCAAAACGTGGTGCAGCTGCGGCAGGTGAATCAGTAGGTGACATTAAGGATCGTGCTACAAGCGGTCTAAATGATGCAATGGCATTTGGCCAGTTAGCAATGATCTTTGTAGGATTCGTTCTGTTTGTCTTGGCAATTCTGGATTTTACCAAAATCGGAAAACCTGGTAGTGATGCGACTGCTCCAAAAGCAATTGGTAAATTGGCTGTAGGTGTGGTCTTGGCAGGTTCAGGCTACTTCTTCTTCTCTGGTGCGAACTCAGCAGCAGGAAACGTCTAATTGACGCAATTGGGATAATAGGCTTCCTATTATCCCATTACCTCAAAAAGGAAATGAAAAATGAATTATTTGCAAATGGACACTATCTCAGATGCAGAAAAATACCTGCACGTAGTTGATTCAAATATTTCTGTTCCCTTTTTTGCTAAGCATGATCATCGTTGCTATTTCTGTGATTTTCAGGATTTAAAGTTTCTAGAAATTCACCATCTTGACGGAAATCACAGTAATAACAATGAATCCAATTTAGTACCTGCCTGTACCCTATGCCATCGTGTACATCATCTGTCGTGGTGTCTCTCCGATAAGGCAGCTTCTTTAGGTATTTGCCACGATCTCGATCAGGTTCAGGTAAATCACATTGTCAGATTTATGATTGTGTTATCTCACCATCCTGATAAAGCTATCAATGTTTATTTTAAGTCAGGTGGTGTCTTTGCCTCTCTTATTGATAATTTAGCCATGCAGTTTTCACGTCCCAATATTGATCTGGAACAAGTGCGTAATAGCATTTTTACTGAATATCCTGAAGCTGAAAAAGATGTTAAAGAAGCCCTGATTGATGATCGTATTAATGCTGCTTACATTCGCCAGTCGCTAGCTTCAAATGATGGTTTGGAACGTCTTATTAATGCGATCAAGGTGATAAAAGGTAAGGGTGGTCAGATTAAGCAAGGTTCACTTTTTCCTTTCGTTTTACTATTTAATGAGAATATTTTTAGTCAGGATCAAATTCAGTATTATTTATCATTAGATGAGTTTAATTCTAATAAATGGACTCAAATTTATGAGCAAAAATTGCTTGCAAATTTGAGTAAGTGAGGTCTTATGTTCGATGAATATTTACAACCTTATTTATATAAATCAGTTAGAAACTTAAATCATTCTACACAGTTTGATTTTTTAAACGGTTTAAATCAATTAAATATATCAGTTAATCCAGAGCTTAATAATATATATCAGAACTTTGGCAGTTTTTATGAGTCGAGACTGAAATTATCGATTCAATATGAGCCATTATTCCTCTCGACATTTTCAAATTATATTATTGACTCCTTAGTAAATACTGATTTGCCTTTACTTGTGCCGTTTGAGACGTTGACAGAAGAACAGAAAAGTCAAATCTATGATGTTAAGCCTGCCATGTTAAAGGTCATAAAATTAACTGATCAACCTCTTAGCTCCAGAGCAATTAAACGTCTTGCTTTACTTGGCATGAATACAAATTTACCTATCATTTGTTCTGACCAAGAAATGTGTATGTTCAACAAGCTTGAGCTGACTTATGAATTAATTCACCAATTTGATTGTTGGACTTTCAAATTCAATATGGTGAATCACACACGTAACTCTCTCTCTATTTTTGACAGAGATCACATGCAGAGATTGAACCTTATTGCCAATGATTTACTTGGTGTGGATTTAGGTATTTTTTCTTTCCTTTTTAATCAAAAGGTAAGAGGGGATTTTGCAAAGCGTCTAGATAATATTGAAGATATAGAAATTGCCGTCCATGCCTCAGAATTGGCTGATGATTCTGGTGATCTTTTTTTTCATGTAGGGTATCAGGAAAATTCTTTTAAATCGCAGTTTTTTAAATTACTGGATCAAGATTTATTAGCTTCAACATTTTATCTAAAGAAGTATATCGATACTAAACAAGATTATAAGGTGCTCGACTTTAAACAGAAATCTAACAATATTATGTCGTTCTTATTGTTGTATTTTGCTTTATATCAAAAGGATGCACTTAATGATATTAATCAACTATTCCAAACTAATTCGGATGTGAACCACCAGACTATTTTAAACAAGATATTTTCTTGCTTTGATAATCGTACTTTTACTTCTCAACCGTTATCAATCTCTTAAAAAGGTTAAATTATGGGAAATGCTAAACAAAAAACAGATACTAGAAGTACTGTTAAAACTAATAAAGCAAAAGCTAAACCGCCTGTTGCTAAACCTTATAAGCCGAGTGCCACGATTTCAGCAGTTGAACTGGTACTGGTCTGGCTCGCTAAGATGTTTAAGGCATCGGCAGAAGATTACTGTGAAATTGAAACGGTGGACGGTCACTACAATTTGGTTCTTCAAAATGGTGCTTTAGTTACCTTGCTGCGTTATGACGGTATTAGATCCACGATTGATTATAACGAAATCTTTCTCGGCCAGATTGATCGATTGAATAGCTACCTGAGAAACCCATTCAAAACCGTTGGCCATAAATTGATGTGGGTATTTAGGCGAGATCTGGATGGTAATGCAGGTATTGATCGTATTATCGAGATCCAAAAGAAAACGGCAAGTACTCTTGGTTTGAACTTGAACTCATTTATTGATGAAAACAAAGCCATTTACGAACCTTATCTATATGATGAGCAAAGCTATATTGCCGTTATCACTCATCCTCGATTACTAGATGCAGCTGAAATTAAAAACGACCATAAACGCATTGCTGACTTAGCGAAACGTTATGAAATCGGCACAATGAAAGATGCACAAAATCTGTTGCACGGGTTGCCTGCACTAAAAGCGATCCATGATACTTTTGTTCAGGGTATTATCAACGAGCTTGAACATTCTGACTTTAAAGGTGTGGTAGAAAAACTGGATGTTAGTGGTGCTATCACATCGATTGGTCGCATGATGAACCCTCGTTATTTTGATCCGAACTATAAGCCATTCATTCCTAATTCTGGAATGCCTATCCCTTTGCGTTGGAAATCTCGTCCGAGTCCTAATGACTATTCTGAAGTGCTTTATCCAAAGATTTCAGATCAGCTGATGATCCAGACCATTACCCCACTGGATAGTAAAGATAAGGCAGGTGACATCACTGCGCCAAAAGGATCTGTAGAGGTCGGTGATCTGGTCTATGCACCTATTCCATTGAGCGTACCTCCATCTCCAAGTTTTTCGGGCATGTCATCAATTATGCCAACTTTTGCTGATTTCTTTGACCGTATGAATCAGCAGACGACTGAATTAAGTGATGGATCAGTACGGGCAATTCCGTATGCTGTTTCTTTCATGCTTTCTGGAGATGGTATGGCCAGTATTGGCCTTAAACGTGCTTTGGCTTCAGTTGTTGCATGGCAAGGTGCAGACAATGCCCAATTAAAGTCAGCAGGTGATGCCCTACAGCGTTATGCGGACTTTGGCGGTACAGTGGTCGGTTTACAGGTCTCTGCGATGACTTGGGATGAAAAGACTGAAAAAGGGTTAGAACGATTACAAATTCGCAAATCTAAGCTCTGGCGTGCATTACAAAACTGGGGTCATGCAGCTCCACTTGAGCGTACTGGAGACGTGGTTCAGGCGTATCTTACTCATTTCCCTTTAGGCTTTAATCATCACGCACCTCTAGCAGCTGCTCCCTTACCAGACGCATTACACCTACTTCCATTGGATCGTCCTGCATCACCGTTCAAAAAAGGCACAATGGTTCAAAGAACACCTTGTGGAAAGATGGTGAAGTTAGAGCACTTCTCCGATGAACTTGCCTATAACTATACGATTATCATTGGTTCAATGGGTTCGGGTAAGTCGATGCAGATGAACAATGAGTTGTTTGAATCTGTTCTTGCAGCAGGCCTAGACCGTATCCCTTATATTTTTATCACAGACGTTGGGATGACCTCATCAGGCCTAGTCTTTGGTATTCAAAATGCTTTGGATACTTCTCGAAAAAATCTGTGTGTGTATCGCAGGATCTCACGTACTAAACGGGATGCTATTAATCCGCTAGAAACGGCTGTTGGTTTACAACATCCATTGTCAAATGAATTCGCAGAAATGAAATCCTTTCTGGTGACACTTGTTACCCCATCGGAACTCGATAGACCAGAAGCGGAAGTATCAAACGTAATTTCATTGATCCTGAAAGAAACATTTGATTTCTTTGCCACAGATAATGACCAAGCTCAACCTAAGCTATATCAAATTGGCCAGAGTACTGAACTTGATTTTCTATTGAGAGAACTTCGGATCAACATTGATGTGAGTAAGCAATTAAGATTGCATGATCTGGCTTTACTGTGTCATCAACGTGCAGAATCGATTTTAGAGCGTGATACGGCTAGTCAACAGCGCAAAAACAAGCTATATCGTGCTAGAAACTTGGCTCACCGCTATGCTATGCCTATTCTCGCTGACTGTATTGCAGTGACTAAGTTTGATACAGTTAAACGTATTTATGGCAATTATAAATTAAGCAATGGTGATTACATCTTGGATGCGATTGCCCGTGCCATGTCTCAAGTGGCAATTGATTATCCAAACTTCAATAACTATACCGAATTCGATATTTCTGATGCCCGTATTGCTTCAGTGGATCTACAAGATGTGATTGTGAAAAACAATCCAAAGAATAACTCGTTATTCTTCCAGATCATTCGCATGTTCTATAAAAAACGTATTGCCTATTCAGAAGAAGACTTACAACGTGGTGAGATCCCTGATACCTATCTCGAATACTATTCAAGACTGGTTGCCGAGTTGAAAGTTGACCGTAAATATATGGTATTTGATGAAATGCACAACATTAAGTCAGACCAGACCATGCTTGCTGAATTAGAACGAGATAGCCGTGAAGCCCGTAAATGGGGTATTGCCTATTATTTAAGCTCACAATACATCAGTGACTTTGGATTACTGGTGAAAGCTGCTCGTAGATTTGTTGTTTGTTCATCGGGTTCACCTGAAGAACGAAAAGAAATTGTTCAGGCCTTATCCCTTACGCCTGCTCAAGTCAGTCGTTTGACAACGGCAGTAGGCCTACGTCCAACAGGTATGACTTATTTATCCAAAGTGATCAATAAGCAGGGGAATGAATTTGTTCAGTTCCTCACTTCAATGGTTGGTTCAAAACGCCTGTGGTTATTAACCACAGATCCAGATGACCAAGCTGTACGCAGCATACTTCGTAAACGTTATGACTTGGATACAGTCATCAATATGTTGGCCATGATTCACCCTAGAGGTGTTAAATCAATTATTCAGGTCAAAAAGGAAGAACGTGCTTTAGAACTCGCCAGTAGTTCAATGAGCATTGATCAGCAGCAAGCAGCAGTTGAATCGGTTTATAACGAATTGGCTGATGATATTGTAAATACCTATAACTATATCAATAGTCGTAGTGTGGCTTAAGTTGGTACTCACAGAGAACTTCCATTTAATTTAGGAAGTTCTCTTTTTTTATAAGAAAAAGGAAAAGTTGAAAGATGGTTGCGCCTAGACACGATGGAACTACAAATCAATTTGAACCGAAAGATTTACGTGTAGATACCCGTGATATATTTCAGAAAATGCACCAAGCATTGCTGAAATCTGATGGGTCTCAGTTATTTGCCATAGTTATTTCTTCGCTTGCCGTATTAACAATTTTCTTTCCCTTTTTCTTAATTCTTTTAACGCCAATCGCCTTATTAATGATCCGTTTGTACTTAGTACCCAAAAAACGTTTTCATAATATGCCCTATCGAGTGCCTAAACATGCCAAGATCCCTGACGGATCTTTTGATGCTCTGGCCAGAAAGGTTTCCTTGTGGAAAAATCCTGAGAAAGCATGGGGAGATGGTACATATTACTATGGTGTTGACCGCATCACAGGACAACAGGTTTGGAAAACAGACAGTGATGAAAGAACCCATGACCTGCTCATTGGTACAACGGGTGCAGGTAAGACTGAAACGATTAAAATGATCCTGACCAATCCATTGCTGCAAAATAGTGGATTTATCATTTCTGATGCAAAGGGTACAACGGATCTAGTCGCTGAATCAATGTATTTGACTGCTCGTTTTATGCGTCAAGACGATATGTTGGTGACTAACTTTATTACCGCAGGGCGAGACTTGCTTGAGAAGCAAGAAGATAAGCTCAGTAACACATTTAACCTGATGTCATACACCAGTGCAGCCATGCTAAGTGAACAGTTGGTGTACCTACTGGATGACTCTGGTGGTTCAGGTGGTGATATGTGGAAAGGCCGTACAATTATGTACCTGACCGCATTAACCAATATTCTGACATTTCTTCGAGATCGTGGCCTATTACTACTTCAGCCAAAAACTTACGTTGAATATCAGGAACTCAACTTAATTATCCGTGTGGCCTACGGAGAGGATTTTGAAAAATATTATAAAATTTTTGGTGAAAAATACATCACAGCTGTAAGTCCATTACGTGCCTATCTTGGCTCTTTGGCAGGTTTTGATGAAAGCAGAATGTACAAACAGGATGCAAAAACCAATGAACAGCACGGCTATGTAATTATGAGTTTTACCCGTGCAATCAGTGATCTGTCATTTAACTTTGGTCATATCTATGGTGATAAAGCCTCAGAAATTGATATGTTCGATGTGGTATTGAACAGACGTTGTTTACTGATTGTTTTACCTGCTCTACAAAATGCTCCAGATACGATCAAAATGCTTGGAAAACTCTGTGTCGGATCATTGAAGCAAATGATGGCAGGGGCATTGGGTAACAAGATTGATGGTGTGGTACGAAATGTTATTGAATCGAAAGTCACAGCCTCCAAGACTTGCTATAAAGTTGTTCTGGATGAAGTCGGCTACCAAATTGTGGCAGGTCTTTCGGTAATTCCTGCTCAAGCTCGTGGCCTATCTTTCAGTATGACCTTTTCCGCACAAGACGTTTCGGACATTTTACGTGCAGATGAAAAAGAGGGTGAGGCAATTATTGCCAATACCAATACAAAAACTATCGGTCGTATTAACTCTGGTGAACAAGGCCAAACTTATACCCGTGTTAAAGGGATTGTCAGTGATACCAATCAGGCCACGATTCAGGGCTACAATGTTGAGACAAGTGAATTATTCGGTACGAATTACCGACAGTCCACAAATGTAGGAATTGAGAAACGTCCAACAGTTTCTTATAAATCATTGGCCACTCAGCAAGAGGGGCAATTCACAATGATTATTGCGAAAAAAATTGATGGTGGTAAAAGTGGCGTATTGTCTGCGATCCAAATGCAGACCATGTATGTAACACCACCAAAATTAAATAAGATCCGCTTAAATGATTTCGTATCAATAGAAAAGGAACTTTCATATTTTGACCATATCGAATATGAAGACCAGATTGCGAAATTAGCCAGTTTCATTGAAACTGGTACTTTGGCTCAAAGTTGTCCGAACTATGGCAAAATTGAGGCAATAGGAGCTGAGAATCGGGGTATTCAATCTGACTTAGAAAATATCGGGGCAATGTTCAACCAAAACCAAAGTAATGTTGGTTCGTCATTCTATGCTGCACTCAGAACAATTCAGCTGATGCTTGAAGCAAGTAGCGTGAATGATTTTGCGTCTCCATTCTATGAGGTGGACGTAGCTGATAGTTCATTCAATGATGAGCTAGATAATGAAATTGATAACTTATTCGCTGAAGTTAAAGTGGAGAATGAACAACTTGCTTTTGTATTGGATGAGACCAACAAGATCCAGACTCAACAGCAAGCAGATTTACGGCCTGAAGAAATTTTGAAAAATATAGATCATTATTTGAAATTAAACCAAAACGAAGTTCAAACGGTCACTGAAGTTCAGGAGTTCGTTAAAGGTAATAACTTCATCGATGCGGAGCAGCTGTATTCAAATGAGTTTGCTCAACGTGTGCAGGCGCATTTGAAGTCTTCAGATATTTTTATTTCCCATTTCTCCATTCCAAGTATAGAGGATCTACAGCAGCTTGATCAGGCAGCATTAGATACGCAAAAGTCACTAACGAGATATGTTGACGAATCTATGCTTGAGCTGTGTGAGGAAGATGCGATTCAACGCTATCAATATGTGGAAGACTTTATCAATTGTCGTGATGTTTCAGTGCAGCAGATGCAAAAGGAAATTAAAGATCAGGACGTTGAAATTTTACAAAGTTTAGAAAAGTATTATGAAATTATCTTTTCTCAAATCAGTAAAAACCTAAAAGATGAATGATGATTAAAGCAAAAAAGACTGGTTGATCCAGTCTTTTTTTGGCCTAAACAAAAGGGAATTTGATATATTTACAATTATTTAGATTAAAACTGATTTGGGGATGCCATGTTAACTAGAACAGAGCAAAGTCATCATCTGAGTACTGCATTTGCAAATTTGAGCACATCAATAACATTTAAATGTCAGCAAGGATTGTTCGATGATAATCATGTAATGGAGACCATTTTACCAACTTTGCTGAATCACCTTTATGGTTTGGGTTTAATGAATCTAAATATAGTCAAGCATAACCATCCTGCAATAGATCTTGGTGATTCTATTATGGGTAAGGCTGTTCAGGTTACAGCAGATGGAAGTAGATCCAAGATGGTGGATACGCTCGAAATGCTAGAAAAGCATGAATTGGATAAAACTTATAAGGATATAACTTTTTTAATAATATCCAATGATCCAAAAATTAATTTTCAAAGACAAGGTTATTCAATATCAGTAAAGAATTTAGGGGATATTGCAAAAGACATTGGCCTGTTGCCACCTGAAAAGTTCGATGTTATTTATAATTTTTGTGAAAATCAGTTTAGATACTATTTTACCAATAATACTCAAAGTTTTTTCCAACCAAAAGTATTGCCATCTAAAGATCCTAATATAGATATTAGTAATTACATGAAATCTAATGGATTCACTCAACCTTATAATGTATCAATTGTTGATATGCGAAATGGTCTCATATTATTGAAAGATACCCTTTCTGGTTTAAATGATGATCAACGTTGGTTTATCCATAAACTAATGAATTACGCAATTAATTATAAAGAAGATAAATGGTTTGAGTATTGTATTGCCCCTTATAGTTATATGGTTTCAGGTTTGCAACCAAACCAATACTTTATGTTCAAAACAACTGCACAAAGCTTAGAGGCTATGAAAATAGCATATTATGAAAATGAACCAACATGGAAGTTTGACTTTCCTTTTTTTGGACTGTCTTTTAGAACTCAAATTGAGGAATATAATTTTTTCAGTGGTCTTTGTTGTTTTATACATGAGAAAGGTGATTTAGGTTTATTAAAGAAAATTATAATTGATTGTGATTTTTCAGATATTAATTAAGAATAATTTGCCTTGAAAAAAGAAAGATTCATGGTTTGAAGCATGAATCTTTTGGCTATTCCGTATAGCCATTTTTTAGATTATTACTGGTTTTATATTTGCGAGTGAGCGTATAATGCCTCTGCCTCATTTTCATAAATTAGTTCTTCATTTTTGAATTGATCGAGGGTAAGTTGTCCACTCATTAGGGCAAGTCTAATACGAAAATTATTAAGAATTATTTTTTCCTTTTTCGCTAAAATCATCCATCCTGCACATATCTTTTCGCTATTCATTAAGGCGAATTTTACATTTTCTAATAGCTCAGGGATGTTGTATTTAATCTCAAGCTGTTTACGCATGTTCTCCAGTTCAATAGGATCTATATCCTCATCGATGATCCAGTCTAATTCATCATCGATCTGCTCCATTGCTTCATCGTATGGCTCTCTGGCATCTTTACTAACAGTTTTATGACATGGGAAAAGTTGATCATCAAATTTCATATAATTGATGATCTGCAATATACGTTCAGGTCTTAAATAGCCATTGCCTTTTCTGAAAGGGCACTCTTTACAAGCAGCTTTAAGATCAAATGAGTTATGTTCATTACACATAAAGGGTACTCTAAATACTTTAATTCAACGGCTTGGTTAGGATCAATTCTAGAAGATCTTTGATGGATTTAGCTGTCTCTAGATCTCCACGTTTAAGAGCATTCTGGTATGCCTTTCGTTCTGGTTCTAAACGAATACTCAGGTCTTTAATAACTTCTGGTTTTAAGGATGTCTTTTTAGCATCAGATAGAGCTGTATTCTGTTCGGCGATCCATTGAGTTAAGAGGGACTTGTCCTCAAACTTGCCCTTTTGTAGTGTAATGGATCTGTTCAGTCTGGCTGTATCATCTTCAAAGTATCCCTCGAAGATTAGACCAAGAAGATTCTTGTCACCTGCATCGGCTTCAAAATGAAGTTCTTTATCGATATTACCCTTATCATCGAGCGTAAATATCACTAAAACCTTATTCTTGGATTTGGTAATGCGAATGCCTGCGTGGACATATAATTTTTTTTCGCCTTTTTCCATAATAATATTCTCAGGAAATGCACTGAAGATTAGCGGTAGTATTTTCGCCATGTAGCAGGATAAATAGGATTCTTATCGTTCCATAAGCCAAGTTTACGATATTTTGCCCTATTTTCCGCATCAACATAGGATTGGTCATTGCCATATTCTCTTGAATACCAAGCAAAACCGTTTTCTACAAGGTTTAAATTGACGTTGAGATTACCTATGTACACCGTGCCAATGTTTCGCTTATACAGATCCATTTTATTTGATTTTACATAGACAACTTTCCCATAAACCAGACTGTTTAAAAACTGTCGTGAAGCTTGGCCATAAGGTTGAGTCGGTACACTACTATTAGGGTGAGAAGTTTCTGGCGCATCAATATTTTCTAAACGTACAATCTGTTTTTGATTGTTTGAAATCACAGTGATCGTATCGCCATCAGTTACGCTATATACCTTTCCAGAAAAATCTGCATAAGCATTTGTAGTTAAGAGACACACAACTAAAGTTGAAAAGCTAAATATTTTCATGGATATTCCTATTTTTTAAGTTCTGTATGGAGTGGATAATTCATAAGCTGACCAATCTTTTGCCAAGCCATAAATCCATACTTTGCCCGTAAGTAGTCGGTCGAAAGGATTGCAGCACAATCTTTGATATTCCATAGTTCTGGATTACCGCTTTCTATGCGTTCTTTTCGTTTATTTCTGTGCAATTTCACGTCATTAGAATTGCGTTTGGCTTTATCTTTTTTATCTAACATTAGCTTATTTCCTTTTATCTATTGTTAGAGTAAATGCGCCTGTAAAAATGTTTGGCGTGTAATAGCTATTTATTGATCTGTGGAAGATATGATCAACTTTCATTAAAAGCTCAGTCAGTTGAAGTTTGTCTTCAATCTGGAATTGCATTCGATCTATGTACAACAATTTTGAAAGAGCAGCCAGAGGTGGTCCCAATTGTTTGAACAACTAAAAGCATATTTATAAGTGATATTCCGCTCTAGTTAAGCCACCTTGTTTTGTTGGGGTAGTTGATCATAGTAAAACTCATTTAGCCTTGCGAAGCAGT
>JAJZTL010000066.1 GCA_021848965.1 Pseudomonadota bacterium | reverse complement strand
ACA
Source organism: Pseudomonadota bacterium (assembly GCA_021848965.1). GTDB lineage: Bacteria > Pseudomonadota > Gammaproteobacteria > Legionellales > Legionellaceae > CABHON01. The sequence goes on along the minus strand of JAJZTL010000066.1, from coordinate 13,212 downwards.
AGACCCGCCCCTACAAAAACCACCTACAAACCTTGATTTTATTGGAATTTATACGCGTTCACCCTGGAGTTTGTTACGAGACATTTTCTCTTTTTTTTAAAAAAATCAGTTAATAATGTTCCGCAGGACTCTGCTAAAACACCGCCAAAAACATCAATTTTTGGATAACTTTTTTGTTCATGTAGAAGATTAAATGCTGAACCGGCTGCACCTGTTTTTGAGTCAAAAGCGCCAAAAACGAGTCGTTTAATGCGTGCATGTAGCATGGCGCCCGCGCACATGGGACAGGGTTCTAATGTAACATATAAAGTTGTATCAAGAAGACGATAGTTTTTTAGAATTTCTCCTGCTTGTTTAAGTACAAGAATTTCTGCATGTGCTGTGGGATCTGAAAGAGTAATAGGTTGGTTCCAGGCTTCTGCAATTTTTTGATTTTTATATACTAGTAAGGCGGCGATGGGTACTTCATTTTGTTTGGCTGCTTTTTGCGCGAGGTTAATAGCTTCTTGCATCCAATCTTGATCAGTATATATCATTCCCATTCTATGGTAGCAGGTGGTTTACTGGAAATATCATAAACAACGCGAGAAATGCCATCAACTTCATTCATAATGCGATTAGCTGTTTTGGCGAGCAGCTCATGAGGAAGTGCTGCCCATTGCGCAGTCATAAAGTCAATGGTTTCTACTGCGCGTAAAGCCATTACATAATCATATTTTCGTGCATCGCCTTTAACACCAACGGACTTAATAGGTAAAAATACGGCAAAGGCTTGATTCACTTTGTCGTATAAATCAGCTTTTTGTAATTCTTCAAGAAAAATAGCATCAGCTTGACGTACCATCCGAATATATTCTTCTTTAATTTCTCCTAAAATTCTAACGGCAAGTCCTGGTCCTGGAAATGGGTGACGATGTACAAAAGTTTTAGGCAAACCTAATTGCGTTCCAATTTGACGTACTTCATCCTTAAATAATTCACGCAAAGGTTCCAAGAGTTTCAATGTCATTGTTTCAGGTAATCCACCCACATTGTGGTGGGATTTGATGACATGAGTTTGTCCTGTAGAAGCTCCAGCCGATTCAATCACATCAGGATAAATAGTTCCTTGTGCTAGCCAGCGAATATTATTGAATTTAAGTGCTTCTTTTTCAAAAATTTCAATGAAAGTTTTGCCAATAATTTTACGTTTCTGTTCAGGATCTTCAATGCCTTTTAAGCGTTCAAGAAAAATTTCTTTGGCTTCGACCAAGTGAATATTAATCTTTAAATGTTCTCGAAGATGAAGAATTAACGTTTCTGCTTCTTGATGCCGTAACAAACCGGTATCAACAAATAAGCATACACATTGATTGCCAATGGCTCGATGGAGTAAGGCTGCAAGCACAGAAGAATCTGTTCCACCGGATAATGCTAATAATACACGCTCGTTGCCTACATTGTCTTGAATTTTTTGTTCAATATCTTCGATGATTTGTTGAGGATTCCAATCCGTTTTACAACCACAAATATGAGTGACAAATTGGTTGAAAATTTCTTTTCCTTTAGGGGTGTGTGTAACTTCTGGGTGGCATTGAATACCATAAAATGGCTTTTTTGTTGATGCCATAGCCGCAATAGGGGCATTTTTTGTCGAGGCAATACACTCAAAATCAGGAGGAAGATTGTTGACTCTATCGCCATGGCTCATCCAGACATTTAATGTAAAATCATTTGATTCTGCATCATCTCTTAGTTGTCCAAAAAGTGGGGAGTTTCCCCTGTGAGTCAACGGTGCGTGTCCAAATTCATGATGTTCAGCTATTTCAACTTCTCCACCTAACTGTAGTGCCATGGTTTGCATGCCATAACAAATACCTAAAACAGGGCAGCCTAATGTAAAAACAATATCAGGTGCTCTGGGTGTTTCTGATGCTGTAACTGTTTCAGGTCCTCCTGAAAGAATAATACCTTTCGGAGCAAAGGCAATAATGTCTTCAGGGGATAGGCGAAAGGAATGAATTTCACAATAGACACCCACTTCGCGAATTCTGCGAGCAATAAGTTGGGTATATTGTGAACCGAAATCTAAAATAAGAATTCTATCTGTATGAATATTATTAAATGCAGTTGAAAGAGGAGAAGAAGACATAAAAAACTCGTTTACTCGTCGCTAATTTGATAGTTAGGGGCTTGTTTAGTGATGTGTACATCGTGGGCGTGAGATTCTCGTGAGCCTGCTGCTGTAATTTTGACAAATTGGGCTTTTTCGTGAATTTCAGCAATGGTAGCACAACCAATATATCCCATACTTGAACGTAAGCCACCGGTCATTTGATGAACAGTAGCACTGAGAGGACCTTTATAAGGTATACGACCTTCAATACCTTCTGGAACAAGTTTTTCAGCTTGGTCTTGATGGTCTTGAAAATAACGATCGCTAGAACCTTCTCGTTGTGCCATAGCACCTAACGAGCCCATTCCACGATAATTTTTATAGGTTCTGCCTTGATACAGCTCAATTTCACCTGGAGATTCATCCGTACCAGCAAAAAGATTACCAATCATAACAGTGTCAGCGCCTGCAGCAATCGCTTTGGCTATATCTCCTGAAAATCGTATTCCGCCATCAGCAATTAAGGGCACATTGCTGCCTTTAAGTCCTTTGGCAGCCTCTGCAATAGCCGTAATTTGGGGAACTCCGACACCTGTAACAATTCGTGTGGTACAGATAGAGCCAGGACCAATACCTACTTTCACGGCATCGGCTCCTGCCTCAACCAAATCAGCTGCTGCTCGAGCTGTGGCAATATTACCTACAATAAACTCAGCATTAGGATAATTCTTTTTTGCCCAGTAAACTTGATCCAAGACGCCTTGAGAATGTCCATGAGCCGTATCAATAACTAGAACATCTACACCGGCTTGGATAAGAGCTTCAATCCGTTCTTGATAAATTTTTCCCACACCAACAGCTGCACCAACACGCAGTTGCTCGCTCTCAGTTTTACATGCGTCAGGATTTGCCTTGGCTTTCTGAATGTCTTTAACCGTTACTAATCCGACTAATTTAAAATCGTCGTTCACCAGTAATACTTTTTCTATGCGATGTTTGTGAAGCAGCTCAATAATTTTTTCACGATGAGTGCCTTCTTTCGCGGTGACTAAACGTTCTTTGGTTGTCATAATTTGAGAGACAGGCAAACTCATGTTTGTTTCAAAGCGTACATCACGACTGGTTACAATACCCAATAATTCCTCATTTTTAACTACTGGAACCCCAGAAAAACTATGCGCCTGAGTAATCGCTAATAATTCTTGCACGGTGGTTTCAGGAGAAACTGTAATAGGATCTTTAACCATTCCACTTTCAAATTTTTTAACTTTTCTTACTTCTTTAATTTGTTGTTCTAAGGGCATGTTTTTATGAATAATGCCAATACCACCTTCTTGAGCAATAGCAATAGCTAAACGTGCCTCTGTAACAGTATCCATTGCAGCTGAAACTAGGGGAATATTTAAGCTGATATTTCGTGTTAAACGTGTTTTTAATGAAACATCTTTAGGTAAAACAATAGAATGAGCCGGAACTAATAAAACGTCATCAAAAGTTAAAGCGTCAGGTAGTGGATATATTATCATAATTTCATATCATCTAGATTTATTAAAAACCGATGATATTATATACTTTTTGGCTACTTATAGCGAGTTTTTGACTTTGAAATCAATTCTGAGTAAAATTCGCTCAAATTTTTTAATATTAAAGAATAAATAATGATGAAACATAAAAAATATATTTGTTTAATTTGTGGCTTAATATATGACGAAGCAGAAGGGTGGCCAGAGGATGGAATTCCTCCAGGAACAGCTTGGGATGATGTTCCAGAAAATTGGTTTTGCCCCGATTGTGGCGCAGCAAAGAGCGAGTTTGAAATGATGGAATTTGTTGAACATTGATATTTAAAATATATGTTTACAAGCATAAAAAAGTCGTTATTTTTTGTGTGTAGTTTACTTGTGTTGACTTTTTCTGAAGTAAGTTTCGCCTCCATGCCCGAAGGGTTTGTATATTTAAGTGAAATTGACCCTACAATTATTCAAGATATGCGCTATGCAACAGCCCATAATTTTATGGGCTATCCGGTTCCAGGATATCATGCACCTATATGTGTATTAACTAAACCTGCCGCAATACAATTACAAAAAATACAGGCAAAGCTTAAATTCTTAGGTTATTCTCTTAAAGTATACGATTGTTATCGACCGACAGAAGCTGTATCTGCTTTTGCTGCGTGGAGTCAAAATAATAACAAATTAACCAAAGCAGAATTTTATCCACAATTAGATAAAAAAAATCTCTATAAATTGGGATATGTTGCTTTTGAAAAGTCGACTCATTCGCGAGGAAGTACTGTAGATTTAACCTTGGTCAAGTTACCTGTCAAAAAGCAAGAAGCTTACGTGCCACATCAATTGCTTCGTGCATGTTATGCTCCTTATTATCAGCGTTTTCATGATAACAGTATTGATATGGGAACAGGATTTGATTGCTTCAGCGTGCTTTCACATCCTGATAATGTAGATATCCCAGTGAAGCCTTTTCTTAATCGGATGTTTCTGCGTTATTGGATGACAAAGTATGGATTTCTCCCTTTAAATGAAGAGTGGTGGCATTTTACTTTAAAAAATGAGCCTTACCCTGATACATATTTTGATTTTTCTGTAGAATAGATTTTTCTCAAACTAAAAGCAAAAACAATAATAGATCCTTAAGAGTAGCTTAATTTTAAAATGATATTATATTCAAAATTTTAAACTAAGGATTACTCCTATGCCTGATTCTACTGATTCTTCCTCTTTAAGTACGCATTTATTAGAAGAGGATACTGCTGCGCTTATGTCTTTTTACGATGCCCTTAAAGAGGGAAGACAGCGCTCTTATGCTTTTATTCTTCCTCGTCTCTTTGTTGCTGCCAAAAGCCTAGTTAATGCTATTGTTTCTGCAAACTTACCTAATCCTGATGCAGCGGCAGGTCTAGCAATCGGCACTCTTTTGCAACAATTAGCATTAGGTATAGTTAAAGGTGGAACCGTATCTATTGAGGCATTCATTGCGGAGTTAAACAAACAAAATAAATACGATAAAATAGGTCCGCTCGTCAATCAAGCACTTGTTTTTAGTACTGTTATCGGTTTACCTACAGCAATTTCATTTTATTATTCAGAGGCTTTGCTAGAATCTATCGGAATAGAGGAAGGTGTTGCCGAAGAAGCAGGGAAATTTTTAAGAGCATTTTCTTATGGTTTTTTGCCTCTTTGTTGGACAATGGTTGATCAAGCCTATCTTTTGAGTATAGATCGGAAATGGTCTCCAGCGATGTTAAATGCTGTTTTTGTCGGTCTATCAGTATTAATAAGTTATCCCATGACCATGTCGTATTCTAAGGATATCTCTTGGTTTGGATATGCGCTTTCGGTGGCAGCTATTGTAACATTAATTGCAGACAGGCTATATTTGTATTCTAATAAAACAGATGGTGTGTTAGATCGTGAAAAATATCAATTATTTGCCAAAAGTTTTGATAGTGGGTTTTCTTTTCTTCATATATTAAAATTTTATTTTCCTGCAGTCCTTCAAGGGTTAAGTGAATGGCTGCCAAGTTTACTAACGACATTTGTGATTGCAAGTAAAGACTCCAATGGCGCTGATGAAGCCCAAGTACCTTCGGTACAAATCATTGTAGCACTGACTCAAATTTTACAAGCTTTAGGTGCGGCAGCAACAATTCTTGTTTCAGAAAAATTGGGAAAAGCGGAGGAGTATAAAAAGGCATCAAACCTTCAGCTGCATGATAATATGGTTAAAAATGCTGAATTAACAGCCTATGCAATGAGCATTGTTTCATTGGGTTATACCTCTTTAGCTGCTATACCTTGTATCATCTACCCTGATCCCGTTGTGAAATTATTTTGTCATAATGAAGAATTGTTAGAGTTGTCCAATTCAATGCTGCGTACAACGTGTGCCACCCTATTAGTGGATGGGGTGAGAAATGTGCTCACTGGTGCGTTGTTAGGTCGAAAATATTTGATAGACAGCTATTTTGCTTCAGTGACTAATTTGACAATTACAGCGAGTGCTTCAACCCTTTTAGGTGTTTTTACCCAAAAAGAAATGGGAGCCTTAAGTCTGTTTATATGGAAAGCTTTGGCTATAACAGTGTCAACAGGGCTTGAACTAAAATATTGGGCTGTTCAAGCGAAGTCAGATACTTCTTCATTGGCATGTCTTGGTATTTGTGCGCAACCAAAAAAAGATCATGTACTGCGAGACGTTGTGGCGGATGTGGGAAAAGATGAAAAAACCGCTAAAAGGGCTGGATCACCACCAGTATGATAATGCTGATTAATAATAAAGTTGGCAGCTCATTGAGTATTCGATAAAATTTTTCAGTATGTTGATTGGTATCTGTTTGAAATTTTTTGCGACAATGTCCCAGATATAGATGATAAACCCAGAGAAGAATTACTAGAGAAAGTTTCGCATGCATCCAACCTTGCGCTAAGTAATAACTGAAATTTAAGCTTAATATGCCAATGCCTAAAAGGGTTGTAAGTAAGGCAGCTGGCCACATAATGCCGTAATATAATTTTCTTTCCATGATTTTAAAACGCTCAATAGAAAGTGTATCTTGAGCAGCAACATGATAAACCATTAGCCTTGGCAGATAAAATAATCCTGCAAACCAGCAAACAACCGCAATAATATGAAAAGCTTTTAACCACAGCATTAGCATTTTATTTCAATGCCTCCAAAAAACTAGCTTCATTGAGAACGTTCACGCCGAGTTGTTCAGCCTTAGTTAATTTTGAACCTGCATTGGCACCAACGATAAGATAATCCGTTTTTTTAGAAACACTTTCAGTTACAAAGGCACCGACATTTTCAAGTGCTGCTTTAGCACTTTCACGAGAAAAATGTTCTAATGTTCCTGTCACCACAACAGTTTTTCCTGCAAAGAATACATTTTGTTGAAGCGTGGTACGAGTAGGAAATTCAATTTGTACGCCTTTATCCAAAAGTATTTGAATAATTTCGCGATTCCGAGTATTTCTAAAAAATTGGAAAATATGGTAAGCGCTGATTTCACCAATATCTCTGACTTCTAATAACGCTTCCAAAGTTGCACTTTCTAAGGTAGATAAATTTGTAAAATATTTGGCTAGATTTTTGGCGGTTGTTTCACCCACTTCACGAATACCTAAAGCATATAAAAAACAATGAAAGGAAATATGTTTGCTTTTTTCAATGGCTGCTAATATATTTTGTGCTGATTTTTCACCTATGCGCTCTAAGGTAACTAAATCTTCTTGAGTTAATGAGAAAATATCAGATACACATTGTATTTTTTTTGTGTCCACAAGTTGTCCAACCAACTTGTCACCTAAACCGTCGATATTCATCGCTTTGCGAGAAGTAAAATGGCGAATCGCTTCTTTTAATTGTGCTGAACAGAATAACCCACCCATGCAACGTGCGGCAGCTTCCCCTGGTGTGCGAACTACAGGAGAAGCGCAAATAGGGCAAAAAGAGGGGAGTGAAATGGTGATTGCATGAGCAGGTCTTTTCTCAGAAACAACGCGAACTACCTCTGGAATAACATCACCTGCTCGCCGTACTAAGACGGTGTCACCAATATGAATATCTTTTTTCTCAATTTCATCCATATTATGTAAGGTTGCATTACTGACCGTTGCACCTCCAACAAATACTGGATTTAATCGAGCAACGGGAGTTAATACACCCGTTCGACCGACTTGAAAATCAACAGATTTAATTTCTGTTGTGGCTTCTTCTGCAGGAAATTTATATGCGATAGCCCAACGAGGAGCATGGGATACAAACCCCAACAGTTCTTGTAAAGCTAATTCATTAATTTTAAATACGACGCCGTCAATTGCATAGGGAAGATTGGGGCGCTTTTTTTGTATGTTATTAAAATAATAAGAGCATGCTTTTTCATCATTAGCAAGCGCCATCATAGGAGAAATTTTGAAACCTAAAGAATGAAAATAGTGTAATCGTTCAAAATGCGTTTTTTGAGGAAGATCGGGTTCAACAAAGCCATGACCATAGCAGAAAAAATCTAATTGACGAGACGCTGTTATCTTGGGATTTAATTGTCTGAGGCTTCCTGCTGCTGCATTACGTGGATTCACAAATACTTTTTCACCTTTGGCTAATGATTGAGCATTAAGCTTCTCAAAAGCAACTTTTGGCATGTATACTTCACCGCGAATTTCAATAGTTTCTGGTAAAAACAAGGAAGAGGATTGACGTAATTTTAAAGGAATTGAGGTAATAGTCTTGATATTGGCGGTAATATCTTCTCCCGTTGTTCCATCTCCTCGAGTGGCTGCATAGACTAATAGGCCTTTTTTATACATCAGACTAACAGCAAGGCCATCGAGCTTTGGTTCACAACAAAATTCACTCTTCGCATTTGACTTTTGGACTTCATCAAAAATTTCATTCGCGTCCTCATGTACTAGTTGTACACTCCGGCGCTCATTTCGATTTTTTTTTCGTCCAAAAGTCAACTGCTGTGAGTGTGGTGACAAGACATTCTTTTGAGACAACTTATTTTTTACTCGTGTCATAAAAGCGTTGAGACCCTCTTCGCTAAAAACATTATCAAGTGATAGCATAGGTTGAATATGTCGAATTTCATTAAAGGCTGCAGAAGGAGTATGTCCTACTCGTTGAGTGGGCGAATCGGATGTTACCCACTCAGGATGCTCTTTTTCGCATGCAACGAGCTGATGATAAAGAGCATCATACTCGCTATCGCTAATGGTTGGAGCATCTAAAACATAATAACAATAATTATGTTCGCGAAGGGTTTCTTTTAGTTTTTCTACAGCTTCTCTTGTTATTGCTTGTATCATTTGATCATTTGTTATTAGCTTTAGTTTGTCGAATGGACATAATTGAAGAGAAAAACTCCGGCTTATTTAAGCCAATTTCATCAAAAATCTTTGTTGCACGATCCCAGGCCTGTTCTTGATCGATGCTGTCGACAATCAAAGAAAATCCTTTATCATTATTTTTTTCAACACCCCAGCCATTTACAAAAGCCAAACCTTTTAAACGTTTTGCCAATGCATGTCCAGCTGCTTCCGCAGCGTCTAAATAAACAAAAGCTTCTTCATAAGCATCAGAAGCGTATTTTTTATGAACGCTGCAATTAAAGGCTGTTTTTTTTAAAGAGTCCCAAAATTTTCCTTTATCTAACAAGCGTTGACCAACAAGATATTTTGCATTAGGGTCATTGATAGCGGCAGCAGCACGATACGCTTCGAGGGCATAATCAGCAGCGTGAGGAAATTTTTTATGAAATTGATTTTTATCGTATAATTTAGCAATTTCATAAAGAAGTGTAATTTCTCTTTTGATGACTTGATCGGAAACAGGGTTGTTTTGGCGATTATTGTACATCGCTGTTGCTCTTTTGAGTCTAGATTTAATCTTTAATCGTATAAACCAAGCAAACATTTTAATTCCTTACCTTCTTTTAATTAAATTTTGAAAGAATTATAGAAGAAATCACCTATTTTTTCATCCTTTAATGATGGGAAGATAAAAAATTATTTACGAGTTGGTTGTCTATGAGCATTTTCATTTACGGCATTAGCGCTGCATGAAGGTGGACAGAATGAGAAAGAACTAGGAAGTGACCACCATGACATTTTAACTTTTGCTGGAGGTGGAACACGGGCAGCTTTTTGACGTTCTATGTGTTGTTCTATGTGTAATGAAGATTGTGTAGAAATATTGGTAACATTTTTTTGCATACGTTGCAGCATAGTAGAAAGAGACGGAGTTTTGATTTCTGGATCATTATACTTTTGAATGAGTTTAATAATATCATGGAAGCTTGTTTCTGAATGTAAAAGCACGTTAGATAAAGTAAGTGAAGGAAGACGAATCACCATAGAACTTTCAGAGATACATTCTGAGGCTTGTTGATAATATTCAAGGCATCTTTCACAGGCATTTTTTGCGGCTTCAATATAGTATGTGTGTATTTTTGCGTAATTAGGCAGCGTTAATAAAGGTATATAAGCCTGCGCTAGTTGATTATACATATGGCCTAAAGAAAGTAATCTATCTTTTTTTTGATCAGAAGCTAAGATAGAAAAAGACTGTTGATTGGTTTCCTCAATGAATAAGATCTTTTCGCTTAGTGTTCTTATTAATTTTTCTAGATGCGCAAATTCTCTTGTGTAAATTGTACTCGATGTGAGTTTATCTTTCGTTCGAATTAAGTCAAAAGCTCTTCTCGTTGTTTCTTAATGATAAAAAATTTAGGGCTTTATACGAAATAAAACTTAATTTTATATTAAGAAGCTGATAAAATTCTGTGATGAAAAAATACGATGTAGTAATTATAGGTGCGGGTGCTGCTGGGTTAATGTGTGCTATTGAAGCAGGGAAACGTCATCGTAACGTGATTATTTTAGACCATGCCAATAAAGCGGGAAAAAAAATTTTAATGTCAGGTGGCGGACGTTGCAATTTTACTAACATGTACCTCAATCATGAAAATTTTATTTCACATAATCCACATTTTTGTAAATCTGCTATACATCGGTATACGCCGGCTCATTTTATTGAGTTAGTAAAACAATATAATATTCCCTTTCATGAAAAAGCGCATGGACAACTTTTTTGTGATAATAAATCGAGTGATATTTTAAATATGTTATTGTCTGAATGTGAAAAGGCAAGAGTACAAATTTTATTAAATACTTCAATTACAGAATTGGAACAGAAAACAGAAGGTGGTTTTAAATTACAAACAAATCGTGATGTCTTTGAATGTGAATCTTTAGTGATTGCTTCAGGAGGATTATCTATTCCAACAATGGGAGCAAGTCCTTTGGGGTATAAAATAGCAGAACAGTTTGGATTATCTGTTTGGGCAACACGCGCAGGTTTAGTTCCTCTTACGTTGCACAATGAGGACAAAGAAAAATTTGCTGAATTACCGGGAATTTCAGCGGCATGCGAGGTGAGCTGTAATCGAATAAAATTCCGTGAAAATATGCTGTTTACCCACAGAGGACTGAGTGGGCCTGCGATTTTACAAATTTCTTCCTATTGGGGACCAGGAGAAACCATTTTTTTAGATTTTTTTCCTGAGATTATTCTTGCTGAAAAACTAAAAATATTACAGAAAAAAAATCCAGAAAAACATCTGAAAACATTTTTGACAGAGTATCTACCGAAGCGTTTGGTCGATACTTTATTAGATAAAACAGCTGAGAAACCATTAAAAACATACTCTCAGACAGAGTTATTTGCCATCGCTGAGTATTTTAAGCGTTATCCTATTAAACCCAATGGAACGGAAGGTTATCGCACGGCTGAGGTGACACTGGGTGGAGTGGATTGTAATGCCATTTCTTCTAGAACTATGGAAGTAACGGATGTACCTGGTTTGTATTTCATCGGCGAGGTTTTAGATGTAACAGGTTGGTTAGGAGGATTTAATTTTCAATGGGCATGGTCTTCCGGTTGGGCCGCTGGACAAGTTGTTTAGGGCGGATCCTCAATTCTACTTTCCCGAGTATAAACACTGGCCCTAGCGTATATCAAACTAGGCTAAAAAATTTTTACTTATTAAACTCTATTGAAACACTTGACATAACACTTAATTCCTTGTTTAATAGCGACTCTTTTGTGTGGCTAGATAGCTCAGTCGGTAGAGCAGAGGACTGAAAATCCTTGTGTCGGCAGTTCGATTCTGCCTCTGGCCACCATTCTTACCTTATTCTTTCTCCAAATAAAGCTGTGCCAATTCGAATCATTGTAGAACCTTCGGCAATCGCGGCAGCATAATCTTGTGACATTCCCATGGATAAAGTATCTAATGATAACGATAAAGTTTTATTTAGTTCGGTGAATAATCGATGTAATTGATGAAAAGCCTTGCGTTGTTGTTGAAAGTCGGTCAAAGGTTCTGGAATAGCCATGAGACCTCTGAGTTTTAATTGAGGTAATGATTGAATTGCTTTCGCCAAAGATATAACTTCTTCGGGAATAATGCCTGATTTACTGCTTTCTTGGCTGATATTCACTTGTATACACACATTCAATGGGGGAAGGTGAGAGGGACGCTGAGTATTGAGACGTTCAGCAATTTTAAGGCGTTCAATGCTTTGAACCCAAGAAAAATTTTCTGCAATTAAACGCGTTTTATTTGCTTGAATTGGACCAATAAAGTGCCATTCAATATGGATATCATGTAATGCGGCAATTTTCGGTAAAGCTTCTTGAAGATAGTTTTCACCAAAAGCTATTTGCCCATTTTCCCAAACTTGGCGAATAGACTCGATAGATTGAGTTTTACTAATGGCGAGTAGATGAACCGAATGAGGTAATCGGCCAAATTGACTTTCCAATTGAGTTATGTTTTTATAAAGAGCATTAAGCCTATTTTTTAGCATTTTTAATTTTTAAGGAAGTCCAATGTCAAGCAATCAATTATTTCACTCTATTCTCTCTTATGCAATACAAGCAAAGGCCTCTGATCTTCATTTAGTTTCTGGAATAGCTCCTAGAATTCGAGTGCAGGGAAAAATACAATCGATTAGTTTTCCGGCATTACTCCCCATGGCGATTCGAGATATTTTGAATAAAATTATGCCAGAGCGTATTAAAAAACAGTTCGAAAAGCAATGTGAACTAGATTTTGCTTTTACTGATAAAATTTATAGTCACCATCGATTTCGTGTGAGCGTTTTTCGACAACATTATGGCATTAGTGCAGTTTTTCGCATTATTGCTTTGCAGGTTCCACATTTAGACGAGTTAAAATTACCGGAGAGTATTAAAGAAATTGCATTATTACCTAAAGGATTAGTGCTGGTTACAGGACCCACAGGCTCAGGAAAAAGCACAACCCTTGCAGCTATGGTTCAATACAGAAATGAAAACCGGCAAGAACATATTATTACCATTGAAGACCCAATTGAATTTATTCATTCAAGTCAAAAATGCCTTATTACGCAGCGAGAAGTTTCTCAAGATACTGCTAGTTTTAATCAAGCATTATTTTCTGCATTGCGAGCAGATCCGAATGTCATTCTGGTGGGTGAATTGCGTAACTTAGAGACGATTCAACTAGCCCTGACTGCAGCAGAAACAGGACATTTAGTTTTAGCTAC
>JAJZTL010000065.1 GCA_021848965.1 Pseudomonadota bacterium | reverse complement strand
TCAACATTTTGAGCAAATACATCTACTTGGCTGTCTAATAATGTTTCAATGGCTTTTTTATCTCCTTGAAAATCAGGAGTTAGAGCTTCTACTTTGGTATTAGGACAGAGTTTTTTGATGGCAACAATAGCACTAGCATAATGTGCTGCCCCACCGTCTGGCAAGTCATCCCTATTAACAGAAGTTAATACAACGTAATCTAAACCCATGTGTTGTACGGTTTCTGCGGTGTGTTGTGGTTCTTCAAGATCAAGCCAACCTTTGGGATTACCCGTGTCTACGGAACAAAAGCGGCAGGCACGAGTGCAAACCGAACCCATGAGCATAATGGTTGCGGTTCCATGAGACCAACATTCACTGATATTGGGACACTTAGCCTCTTCGCATACCGTGCTTAATCGATAGTCTTTAACTTTTTTTTGTAGTGCCTGATATTTAGGTGAAGTTTTAGCACTAATGCGCAACCAAGAAGGTTTGCGTATAATTTCACCATTATTATTCACATGTTTAATGCCATCTTTAATGGCAACAGTTCCTTGAGCAGTTTTGTATTTTTGACCACTTTCAACAGTAATCGGTATGTTTTTCAGTGTATTCATTTTAGCCTCTAGCCTCTCTTAAGGTTGAAAACAAAAATTCTCAAAGCACCATAAGTTTTCGTCGTCTTCTTTATGAGGTGCTTCTGTCGAGGTTATTGTTTCTTTGAAATAAACTTGAACATTTTTTTTAGGGGTCCAATCAGAAGCTTCGGAGACAAATTGACCTAAATAGGGCTTTGCAATGGTTAAAATTTTGTTATGGGGTAAATCATCAGGTAAACAAAAGCCACGCTCGGGATTTTCAATCATCCATACAAGTCCAGCAATTACGCCAATGGCTACTTGTGTTACAGTGGCATTCTGTCCTGGAATGAGTTTACGAGATTCCTGAATGGATAAAACACTACCTGTCCACCAAGATTGATAAGGATGTCCCATAATTAAGGCTCCTAATGCGTCTTCTCCATGAACAATTTCGTGATTCAGAATTCTGGACTCAGTTGGATATTGATAATTATTAGCACGTAATTCATGTAATGAAATGAGTGTTTCATTACTAGGCATATAAGCATAATGTACGGTTGGACGATAAAGTACTTTTTCGCTATTGTTTTCTTCTCGCACCGTTAATCGCTCGGAAAGACTAAAAGCTTCACCATGACGAATAAGTAGGCCTAAAATTTCTTGTGACGGAATCCAGGAACGTACCCAGGTATTCATGCCCATCTGTGGCAAGAAGATTTGATTTTTGGGGCCATGTGCAGGTTGATGAGCGCCTTTGGGTAATATTTTTTCGTGAGTTCCCCAACCCAATTCAGCAGGAGCCATGCCCTCTTCGATGAGTCCTGCTACACTCCACGTATTAACAAATTCATTCATTTTTTTCGGGGTGGCAACAATCTGTTTATCCCTTTCGCTGCAATGAATGACTTTAACACCTAAATGCATGGCAAGAGAAGCAAAATTTTCGTCGCTTAGAGCTTTTTCAATAGGTGATATTTTTGTAGGCGAAAGACGATTATCTTCTAGTGCTTTGGTGCCTATGTCAATTAACCCCTGTTTTGTAAAATGAGAAATCAAACCTGGATTTGCTCCATGATCTACAATGGCAGTGCTAGCATTATGTTTCCATGAGTTTGTGACTTGTCGAATTTTCATTTGACGCCAATAGAGGGTTTTTTCTAAGATAGGTTTATGGTGAATGTTGCGGAAAGGATCCCATTCTTCAACAGAGGTATTTAAATAGAGTACATCATGCTCTTGGCACCATTGTAACATTGTGAGTGTGTCGATATTCCAAGCTAAATCCAGAATGGCGCCCCCATTATTTACATAGGTTGAGAGTATTGTATGGATGTTTTCTGGTGTGATTCGCTTCTGAATATATCGAACTCCTTTTTGAACCCATTCATTGAGGTGTTCGTCTTGATGCATATCCACAAAATCAATAATAGTTACATGAGAAAAAGGGATGTTAATATGCTTAAATAGTAAAGGTAATGTACATTTTGAGACTGAACCATAACCAATAATAAGAATTTGACGATGAAATGAAATCATAATTTTTTATATCAGATATTTATGAAGTTATTTGCTTATAAACATTCCATGTTTTTTCAGCACAATGCGCCCAAGTCATTTGAGTCGCTCTTACGTAGCCTTTTTCAACTAACGATTTAAAACTTTGAGGAGATAATGCTATTTGTTTCATGGCATCAGAGAGAGCTTCTGTGTTCAAAGGATCTACTAAATAAGCGGCATCACCCGCAACCTCCGGAAGTGAGGAGA
The DNA here is from genome assembly GCA_021848965.1 of Pseudomonadota bacterium. Classification (GTDB taxonomy): domain Bacteria; phylum Pseudomonadota; class Gammaproteobacteria; order Legionellales; family Legionellaceae; genus CABHON01. The sequence goes on along the minus strand of JAJZTL010000065.1, from coordinate 10,964 downwards.
CATTGGATGTGATGACAGGCAAACGTGACGCAAAGGCTTCAAGAACAGGTAAGCCAAAACCTTCATATAAAGAAGGAAAAACTAAAGCTGACGCTGTCTGTAATAAAACAACTTTTTCAGCAAACGAAACGTATCCTAGCCAAAACGCAACACCTAAAGCAATAAGTTTTTTGAGTTTTACTACGGTAGTTTCGGAAGACCATCCTTCGCGTCCGACAATGACTAAAGGGTGGGTTTGTTGTATTTCTTTGGGCAGAAGTGAAAAAGCATCAATAATGCGCTCAACATTTTTTCTAGGTTGCAGTGTTCCTATAAAAAGAAAAAAGTTAGAAGAAGTTAAGCCAAGTTTGTTTAAAACAGTTGTTTTTTTTTCTGCGGCAATCGGTACAAAGTCTTCTAAATCAACGCCTAAATGAATAGGGGTGATTTTTTCTTCTTTAATGCCAAAATGTTCGATTAAATCAGGGACAACGGCTTGGCTGATGGTAATGTAATGTGATGCCCATTGAACCGATTTTCGAAAGAAATAGTTTTTTAGCTTGCGTCCACTGGAGTTCGCCCAGTCGGGACGCATTAGTGGAATGGGATCCATGACTGTCGCTAAAACAGGCACACCAGAAAGTTTTGGAATATAATGATCGGGAGCATGAAATAAATCAATTTTTTTTGCCACTTTACGCAGGCTATAGAATGGTAGTCCTGTTAATGTTGTTCGAAGAACTTCTCCTCGAAATCGATTAAACCCAAAAAAATTGGTTGAATGCTCAAAAACCTCTTCATGCAATAATAGATCAGGTTGATTCTTCAGATGCTTTAATAGGGCTTGAGTGTAAATACCTATACCATCTAATTTTTTATTACCATGCTGAAGTAATGTTGTTCCTAAGGCGATATGCATTATATCTTTGGGCATGGGCATTTCAAGCGCGATACCAAGTTTCAGTGTGTCCAAGTATAGCTGATACTGAATATAGGCGTATAGTTAATGTTTGTCCATCCTGACTTAAGGTCGCATTGCAAGAAAACACTTTACCTAATCTTGGACTTAAAACGTGACCATCAACCCATGTATAGTCAGATGCTTGTTTTAATCCCCAAAGAACTTCCATGCCGACAATAGGCCTATTTTTAAACTCTTCAGGACAGTCAGTGCATGTTGTGTGGTTTTTGGCCGGATCCAAAACTTTGGTAACTTTTCCTTCTAAAGTATTATCAGTTGCTTGAGTAATTTGAATTTCAGCGCCAGGCTCGTTGGTATCTGGATTGAGTTTAATCCAAGTCCCCATAGGGGTAATGGCTTCAGGAGCTGCATATGACAGAGGCGATAAAAGACAACCTATCAAAAAAACAAACCAATATATCCCTTTTTTTACATGCCCATTTTTTCCATGCATCTTGTTAAAACCTCTAAAAAATTAAAGCAAGTAGTATACAGAAAACATGGGCATAGTTCAAATTACTCCGCGCCATTTCAGGGCTAACGCGTCTAAATTCTTGTAAAATAAAGGCCTTTAGCACATAAAACATTAAAATTTTTGTTCAAATTGCCAATGAAATCGCTAAACGTAGGGGTAGGTCTTGTGCCTACCCGCCAATATTGATAAAAACTGTGCATTTTCGGGCGGGCACAAGACCCGCCCCTACAAAAACCACCTACAAACCTTGATTTTATTGGAATTTATACGCGTTCACCCTGCGCGCCATTTTTATGTCCGTTGTTTCGATTTTCAGCGCGTGATAAAATATAAGCACATATTTTTTAACATGCGGGTTTATTATGTTTATCATTGACCTAGAATATAAAGCTCCTCTCGAGGAAATAGATGCGCATCTTGCGGCTCATCGTGATTTTTTAGAATCTTATTATCAAAAAGGTTTACTTTTAGCTTCTGGCCCTAAAAACCCTCGAACGGGCGGTATTATTATTGCTTTGGGTAATGATTTGAGTGTTATTGAGGCAATGATACAAGCCGATCCCTTTTTCGAGAAAAAATTAGCTCATTACAGTATTACAGAGTTTTTCCCTGTAAAACATTTCATTAAATAATTAATCAAAATGATTTAGGATTTTCATTATTATGTCAACATCATCTCTTATTTTTGAACACTCTCAACCTAAGCGTCATGCTGCAGCGCAATATCCTCAAGGTTCACTGGAAATAAATGATATTCCTCCACATCTGTTGCGTCGAAATCCTCTTGTATGGCCAGAGGTTTCAGAATTGCAAGTTGTACGTCATTATACGCGTCTTTCTCAAAGAAATTTTTCTATTGATACGCAGTTTTATCCTTTAGGTTCTTGTACGATGAAGTATAATCCGAGAGGTGTTCACCGAGCAGCTTCTCATACAACATTTTTGAGTCAACATCCTTTGAGTTTATCAGAGGCGAATCAAGGTTTTTTACAATGCTTATATGAGTTACAAGAATATTTACTGGAAATTACAGGGATGCAGGGTATTTCTTTAACTCCTATGGCGGGTTCTCAAGGGGAATTTGCAGGTGTTGCGATGATCCGAGCCTATCATGCCGCACGTGGAGATAAGCAGCGCACTGAAATGCTCATTCCCGATGCAGCTCATGGCACTAATCCGGCTTCAGCAGCTATGTGTGGTTTTACGATTAAAGAAATTCCTTCGTTAACTAATGGCGATATTGATTTGGATGCGTTGAAAAAAATGGTGGGACCGCAAACTGCAGGCATTATGCTAACTAACCCAAGTACGCTAGGTGTCTTTGAGCGTTCTATTCAAGACATTGCTCATATTATTCATACGGCGGGAGGGTTGTTATATTACGATGGAGCTAATTTAAATGCCATTTTAGGGAAAGTACGCCCAGGCGATATGGGATTTGATGTGATGCATCTTAATTTACATAAAACATTTGCAACTCCTCATGGCGGCGGTGGTCCAGGTGCTGGCCCAGTAGCTGTATCAGAACGCTTAAAGCCTTATTTACCGTTGCCTATTGTTTTGCGTGAAAATAATAGCTACCGTTTTGCTACTAAAAAAGATCAACCTCATTCTATTGGGCGTTTATCTGCGTTTATGGGAAATGCAGGAATTTTACTGCGCGCGTATTTTTATATTCGTCAATTAGGAAAAGAAGGCTTGCATCGTGTATCTGAATTGGCTGTATTGAATGCAAATTATCTTATGGCTCGTTTAGCTGAAGCTGGATTTACACCGGCTTATACTGAGCGCCGTGCTACGCACGAGTTTATTTTAACATTAACTCCAGAAAAAAAGGCGTATAATGTCACTGCAAAAGATGTGGGAAAACGCCTTCTGGATTATGGATTTCATGCGCCTACAACGTATTTCCCTTTATGTGTGCCGGAGTGTTTACTGATTGAGCCAACAGAAACTGAAGCGAAAGAAACTTTGGATGGTTTTATTCAGGCATTGATAAAAATTAGAGAAGAAATGCAGCATCATCCTGAATTGGTTCAAAATGCGCCTTATACATTACCGGTCAAGCGATTAGATGATGTCAAAGCAGCACGTGAATTAAATTTAACCTGGCAGGGTTCTTGTGATACCGCTTCTCAGTAGGAATATTAAACATTTGCTGTATGCTTTTCGCCATTCTTTTTGGGGATTATCGGCCGCTTTTCGTAGTGAGCGTGCTTTTCGTATTGAAATTTTTCTCAGTATTTTTTTTATTCCGTTAGCTTTTTTGATAGGTGATTCAATATTTGAGCATCTAATCTTATTAGGCAGCTGGTTTTTTGTGTTGCTGATGGAATTAGTGAATACGGCGATTGAAACGATTGTTAACCGTATTAGCCGAGATCATCACCCTGACTCAGGAAAAGCAAAAGATATTGGCTCGGCCATCGTGTTTATTGCAAGTATTCAAGCGGTCTTTGTTTGGGGGGCGATTGGCATCCTGTGGTTGTCAAAATTAAAATGAAAATTCTCATTGACCTACAAGCAGCCCAAACCACTTATCGTCATCGTGGTATCGGACGTTATACGTTAGCGCTAACCCATGAGCTGTTGAAGTTATCAAAGCATCACCATGTCGAAATTATGCTAAGTGGCTTATTTCCTGAAACTATCGATACGCTGCGTGCTTTTTTCTCTGATGTCGTCCCTTCCTCTCAAATTATTGTATGGCAAGGGATACATGATGTTGCAGGATTTCATCCTCATACCTGGCGTCGTGAAGCTGTTGAGCGACTGAGGGAGTCTTTTATTGCTTCTCGTAAACCGGATGTGGTTTATATTCCAAGTGTTTTTGAAGGATATGCCGATGACGCAGTAGTCAGTGTCAATGCGTTTGAATGTCAGATACCTACAGCAGTGACCGTTTATGATTTGATTCCTTGGTTATATCCGAAGCCTTATCTTGAAGATCCCATGATGAGGCGATGGTATCATAGGCAGTTAAATCAGCTGAAACGTGCCCATTTGTGGTTAAGTATTTCTGAATCTTCTCGCCAGGATGCAATTCAACATTGGGGACTCCCGGAAGAATGGGTGGTGAATGCTTCTTGTGCACGTTCTTCTTTTTTTCAAGCGCCTATTTTATCTGATGAAGAAAAGCAGCTTTTTTGTGAAAAACATAAAATATCGCGTCCGTTTATTTTATATACCGCAGGAATAGATTATCGAAAAAATATTGAAAATTTGTTTTTAGCTTATGCTAAATTGCCCGAGGAGCTGAAAGAGCAGTATCAACTAGTGATTGTTTGTGATGTGACTGAAGAGGCCCGAGATAGATTGTTTCAGCGGGTCGCGTGGTTAAAGCTTAATCCAGAAAATGTCGTGATGACAGGATTTGTTCCTGATGAGGATCTCGTTGTCTTTTATCATTTATGTACAGTCTTTATTTTTCCCTCATTATATGAAGGATTTGGTCTTCCTGTTTTAGAGGCCATGGCCTGTGGCGCGGCGGTGATCGGTTCTAATACTTCAAGCATTCCTGAGGTATTAGGTTATGCAGATGCTTTATTTAATCCAGAAGAGGCTCAATCTATTGCTGATAAGTTAGAGGAAGTGCTAACACAGCCAGAACTTCAGACAAAACTTAAAAAACACGCTGTTGATCAAGTAAAAAAATTTTCTTGGAAAAAGAGTGCGGAAGTGGTGTTGCGTGAGTTGGAGAGATTGTATGCGGAATGTAATAAAATCCAGCCTGCCCCCCCCTTTGTAAAGGAGGGAATGCGATTCCCAAAATCCGTGAAACGACTCGCCTTCATCTCTCCATTACCTCCAGAAAAAAGCGGAATAGCCAATTACAGTGCCGAATTGCTCACGGAATTGACGCAACATTATGCAATTGATGTTATTGTGCAGCAACCTAAAGTAACAGATTCTTGGATAAACGCATTATGCCATGTTCAAACGGTATCATGGTTTAAAGAACATGCGCAGGAGTATGAAGGGCGTATATTATATCAAATGGGAAACTCTGTTTTTCATGAGCATATGTTTGAGCTTCTAGCGTTTTATCCTGGTATTGTTGTGCTGCATGATTTTTTTATGAGTGGCATTCTGAGCCATTTAGAACTTCGTAAAACAGACCCTGGGGTTTGGTCGCGTGCATTATATGACTCTCATGGTTATCACGCATTGTTTGAGAGATATCAAGAAAATGTTAATCTTGAAGAAGTGATTTTTAAATATCCTGTCAATTTTAAAATCTTAAAGCATGCCTCCGCAATTATTGCACACTCACATTTTTCACATCAGTTGTTGAAACAATGGTATGGAGATAATGTGAGTCAAATTTTATGGAAGCATATTCCTCATATGCGTGTATTGCCTCCAACGGTTACTGCATTAATGAAGCAAAAAATGAAAAAACTTCTTGGTTTTAAGACAAAGGATTTTGTTGTTTGCTCTTTTGGATTAACTGGAAAATTGAAATTAAATGACCGGCTGCTCAATACGTGGCTGACTTCTCCTTTAGCGCAAGATCCGCGATGTCATTTAGTGTTTGTGGGTGAAAATGGAGAAGGGGCATTTGGTTCACGATTAGAAAAACAAATCGCGATGTCTCACACAGCCGGAACCATTAAAATTACAGGTTTTGTTTCTCAAGAGATCTATCAGCAGTATTTAGTTGCTGCAGATATGGCTGTTCAGTTGCGTATGAAGTCTCTGGGTGAAACATCTGGTGCAGTGTTGGATTGTATGGGATATGGATTGCCTATGATTATCAATGCCCGCGGTACAATGAATGAAATTCCCAAAGAGAGTGTTTATTTCTTGCCGGAAAAATTCTTAGATGCAGAATTGCAAGAAGCATTAGTTCATTTCAAAGAGCAGAGTGATTTTAGAGAAACATTAAGTGAAAATGCTCGAGAACATATTAAAAATCATCATAATCCCAGAAAAATTGCGGATCAATATCGTGAAAGCATTGAATTATTTGCTCAAGAACAATTCAATCAGCCGAGGCGTCAATTTCAATTAATGCAAAGCATGGTTCAAGCAGCTCGAAGAGAAAGGTATCAATTGAGAAAACATGAGTTGATGGATTATGCTCAAGTGATCATTGAAAATGAGCCTCCATTACGGCAAAAACAAATATTGTATGATATTTCTGAGTTGGTGCAACGAGATGCGCAATCAGGAATTCAGCGCGCTGTTCGAGGTTACATGAGTGAACTTATATTTAATCCTCCCAAAGGTTATCGTATCGAGCCTGTATATGGTGATGATAAAACCGGTATTTACTATTATGCGCGTTCTTTTACAATCAATTTTTTAAACTGTCCAATTGCTCATTTAGGTGACGCTCATTTAGACAATGATATTGTCGAAGTATATCCAGGAGATATTTTTCTTAGCATTGATTTGGTGACGACGGGAATGAATGCACGTGAAAAAACCTACCGTCAGTGGAAAAACAAAGGAGTCTTATTATACTTTATGGTGTATGATTTGTTGTGTCTTCTTCGCCCAGAGTTTTTTCAATTTTTTCCCGAAGGGGGATACGCATTATTTTATCGTTGGTTGACGCTAGTAATTTCAGTGAGCACAGGGCTGATTTGTATTTCAAAAACAGTTGCGCAAGAGTTAAATACTTGGATGGTGGAAAATACAAATACATCGGCTGTAAAGCCAAAAAATCAGTTTCGAAAGAAGTCTAATATTTGCCCTACTCAGATTCATTGGTTACATTTGGGAGTAGATTTAATTCAACATTACTCGAGCCCGTCTCTGCCTCATGACTTTGTTTCACTGGTTAATCGAATACACCGGCATCCAACTATTGTAACAGTTGGAACATTGGAAACACGGAAAGGTCATCAACAAGCTCTAGAGGCATTTGAAATTTTGTGGTCGCGAGGTGTGAAAGTTCATTGGATTATTGTCGGTAAAATTGGATGGAAAGTAGAATCTTTGGTACAAATGTTGCGGCGTCATCCTGAAATGAACCAGAATTTATTTTGGTTCGAGAAAACAACCGATCAGATGCTGTGCTATTTGTATGAAAATGCTGGGGGGTGCTTAATCACATCAGAAGCAGAAGGATTTGGTCTGCCTATTATTGAAGCAGCTCAATATAAAAAACCTCTTCTGGTGCGTGATATTCCTGTTTTTCGTGAAGTTGCAGGAGAGTACGCAACTTATTTTTCAGGCAATACTCCTTTAGATTTGGCCAATGTTTTAGAGCAATGGCTTTATAATATAAATCAAAAATCTGTTATTTCATCAGACGAATTACCTTATCTAACTTGGAAAGAGAGTGCAGAGAAATTAATCGAGATTATATTAAAATCATGAAAATATTTTATTTTATTGCAACAGGATTTGGTTTGGGCAAGCTTCCTAAAGCCCCGGGAACGTGGGGAACGTTGGGAGGCGTTCTACTTTATCTTGTTTTATCATCGTTTTCACTTTTTGTGTATTTAAGTTTTGTGTTATTAGCATTTATTGGCGGATGTTGGTTATGTGAGTATGTAGCGAAACAAATGAAAGTGTATGATCATGCGAGTGTTGTTTGGGATGAAATTGTCGGATATTGTGTTGCAATGATAGGTGTTCCAAAGCAATGGGGAATGATGTTGGCCGGATTTTTATTATTTCGATTATTTGATATTCTTAAACCTTGGCCTATTCGTCAGATTGATACTCACATGAAAAGTGGGGTAGGCATGATGCTAGATGACGTCTTGGCAGGATTATTTACTTGTCTCATATTATTTTTTGTACATGCTCTTACGACTTTATAAGCTTATATGAATCAAAATCATCGTGAATTTATCAATATTTTATTGACACTAACTATTGTAGGCTTAAGTTTATTTATTGTGCATCGTTTTATTGCGCCGATGCTTTGGGCTGCAGTTATAGCTGTTGCATCTTTTCCGCTTTATCAACGATTTGAAAAACAATGGGGTTCATATAAAAACACCTCAGCCTTTTTATTTACAGTCATATTAAGTTGTTTGATTATTTTACCTATTTTTTGGTTAGTGACTGTTTTAATACAAGAGTTTCATTTATTTGCAACGTATTTAATTCAGTTAAATACACATGGTGAAGCCGCACCTGAATGGATGAATAGACTGCCCTGGTTAAAAAAAGAATTTTTAAGCTTTTGGAATGAAAATATTGGAAAACCTGGTGGAATAAAAGATATTCTCTCTCATTGGGACAAGGCAATAATTACGCCAGCAGGCTATTACGTCAAACAAATTGGCGTTTCGGTGGCTCATCGCAGTGTGCAGTTGGGGTTTACGTTATTAAGTTTATTCTTTTTCTACCGTGATGGTCACATATTAGTGAAACAAATTAATGTAGTAGGTGAATATTGTCTAGCACATCGTTGGACGCGTTTTTCAAAACACTTGCCACAAGCAATGCGTTCTATTGTAAATGGCACCATGGTGATTGGTTTTGGAGTGGGAGCACTTTTGGGTTTGGGTTATTGGGTATTAGGCTTACAAGCGCCCGTATTAATGGGGTTTGTGACGGCTATTGCTGCCATGGTGCCTTTTGTTTCTCCCTGTGTATTAGGATTGGTGGTATTACTTTTCTTAATACAAGGCGCAGTCGTTAGTGCCATTGCTATTTTAATTTGGGGTTCTTTAATTATTTTCTTAGCCGACCATTTGGTCAAACCGTTATTAATTAGCGGTGCAGTGCAGTTGCCATTTTTGGCAGTGCTTTTTGGTATTTTGGGAGGATTAGAGACTTTAGGAATATTGGGATTATTTATTGGCCCTATTATTATGGTGTTATTTATTACTCTTTGGCAAGAGGCTCAATCTTAATGACTATTCGCTTTCTTATTTCGCAACAAAATTATACCGTAGGCGCTATAGAAGATAATGCTCAGCAGATGATTAATGTGATTCAAAAACAGGCGTTTGATGTTGATGTGATTATTTTTTCTGAATTATCTTTAACGGGTTATCCCCCCGAAGATTGGCTTTTGCGTGTGGAATTTCAGCAGCGCGTTGAAAAGTCTTTAAAAAAAATCCAAGAAGTAGTCGGCGATGTGTATGCCATTGTTGGACACCCAATTTTTAAAAATGGACAACGTTTTAATGCAGTGAGTGTTTTGCATCAAGGGAAAATTATCAGACAATGTTATAAGCACTTGTTACCTAATTATGGTATTTTTGATGAAAAGCGTTATTTTGAAGCAGGCTCCGAGCCTTGCGTTTTTGATGTTAAACACCAACGTATTGGCATACTTATTTGCGAAGATTTATGGTGGAAAGGGCCATGGAAGCAAGTGGTTGATGCGGGTGCTGAAATTATCGTTTCACCCAATGCTTCTCCTTTTGAGCGACATAAACAAGAACAGCGCGAGACAATAATTCGTGAGCGTCAAGCGATAGAAGGGGCCGTTCCGGTGATTTATGTAAATACTGTGGGTGGTCAAGACGAATTAGTTTTTGATGGGCGTTCTTTTGTGATGAATGCAGAGGGAAAAATTTGTTGGCAAGCAAAGGCATTTGAGCCGGATGAGTTTGTTTGGGGCGGTGATAATTTTCAGAATAAAATCCCCCCTGCTCCCCCCTTTGTAAAGGAGGGAGTGCACGGCGAAGCTCTTGTTTACAAGGCCCTTGTTCTAGGAACGAGAGACTATGCCCATAAAAATGGCTTTAAAGGTGCATTGTTGGGATTATCGGGCGGAATAGACTCTGCATTAACATTGGCAATTGCTGTTGATGCCTTAGGACCTGAAAATGTAGAAGCTGTCATGATGCCTTCGCGTTATACCGCATCCATGAGTTTAGAAGATGCTAAAGCGGAGGCAGATGCCTTGGGAATATCTTTGCGAGAGATTTCAATTGAGCCAATTTTTAATACGTTTTTAGCAAATTTGTCATCAAATCTTAAGTCTATAACACAACAAAATTTACAGGCGCGTGCTCGTGGCATGTTATTAATGGCGTTATCGAATGAAACAGGAAGGTTGCTCTTAACAACCGGCAATAAAAGCGAAGTGGCGGTAGGATATTGTACGATTTATGGAGATATGGCAGGTGGACTAGCGGTTTTAAAAGATGTTTTAAAAACATGGGTTTATCGTTTGGCACATTATCGTAATTCTTTGGGAAATATTATTATTCCTGAGCGTGTATTGAGTCGTGCGCCTTCCGCTGAATTAGCCCAAGATCAAAAAGATCAAGATAGTCTTCCTCCCTATGAAGAGTTAGATCGTATTCTTGAGCAATATATAGAAAATAATAAAAGTCCTGAAGAACTTATTGCTGCGGGAGAAGATGCTGCAATCGTACAAAAAATTATTCGTCTTATTCATTTCAATGAATACAAACGTCGTCAATCCGCTCCTGGAATTAAGGTAACGCCTTGTGCCTTTGGCCGCGATTGGCGTTATCCTATTACGTTTAAATAAAGATAAAGGCCAGGGTGAACGCGTATAAATTCCAATAAAATCAAGGTTTGTAGGTGGTTTTTGTAGGGGCGGGTCTTGTGCCCGCCCGAAAATGCACAGTTTTTATCAATATTGGCGGGTAGGCACAA
>JAJZTL010000064.1 GCA_021848965.1 Pseudomonadota bacterium | reverse complement strand
CTATTTGGTAGTCAATAAGGTGTGTGGTAAATATTTTACATTCACGGTTCAAAAGGTAATATTTACATTTTTGTAACAAAAACTCATTAGACGGTATTATAAAGTTTTCCACAGATCTTGGGGATAACTTTGTAGAGCAATTGATTTGTCTTTGATATTTGAAAGTCAATAGTTTCTGGTTGAAATTTAACTTTTTACATGGGTAGACGTTTTAAGGCTTGCAGGCTGAAGTATAGTTTAAATGCATGTTATGAGGCAGTAGTGTTGGCGGTCAATTACACTTCCCGATAGGGAAGTGTAATTAATGAAATAGACTCATCCTCTTATAAAGAGCCATCAAAAAGTTGCTTGGACGGTGATAAAATATACAAGGTGTTAAGAAGTAAAACAAAAGCAAGTCGGTTCATTATGAGGATTTGTAAGAATCAACCAGATTTGTTTGTACACTGACGAGCAGGAACAGTCGGGTCATTTGCCTAATGGGAGCCGTATGAATCGAGAGGTTCACGTACGGTGCTGCGAAAAGCTGGCGGAGAAGTTCCGCCGGTTTACTCTCCACAGTGTTGGTAGTTTGTTGAAAAATAATGATCAAACTTATTACATAAGCATATGGCAATTGACTCAGAGATTTTACTCTTATATTCTCGGAGTAGATTTTAAGAGCGAAAACCACTGGAGCCAATGTTTGGTAGGGTAGGGTGGTGCAATCAAAGTAAAAATAGAATCCCCTTTTTAGGTTAAGATAAAGAATGAAAAAGACAAGAACAAGCCTTATTAATTTACAAACACATGTTAAATACATGAAAGAAACTTATGCGTCTAAGGGAAAAGACATTATTGAGTTTTCTAATCAGGCAGAATATGACCGTACCATCAAGCACTATGATGACATGATGGCGACATTAACCAAAGAGATTCAAATGCTACCCATCGGCTACCGATATACAGGCACGTATTACATCAAAAAACCGTACACGATGCCGCCGGAATTTGAGGAGCATACCGGATCGCTTTTCATGCGCGAGAATTTAGTTTCTTGGCAAGTGGAAAAGGAGCCAGGAAAATACGAGTATTCCTATTACCGATTAGTTTTAAAGAGTCCACATGGCGAACAGATTACCCGAGCGGATGCTGAGCCGGTTTACGAGATGGAAGGGTAGGGTAGTGCAATAAAAATAGAATTAACTTTCTATGGTATATGGTGAAAAAATATTATGTTGAAAATAACTTATTTTAATGTCTCTGCTGAAAAAATTGAGATTTGTTCTGAATATTGGGAGCTTAATAATAATGGAGAATTTCTACATCAAGTTAGTGCAATAGGAGAAAAATATGGGCTTTCTTCTTATGAAGTTGTACAAATAGCGAAAGAGGATTGTCAGGCATTTTCATGCGTATATTCCTGTGCTAATTGTAACTCACCATATCAGTATGAAAGTAGAAAAGACTATTTATCAAAAATAAAATACTGGAAAAATAACTGGATTTGTAGAAATTGTTTATCTAAAAAACAACTAGATATTGAAAAGAAAGAAAAAGCAATCAAAGAGCAAAAAATAGCAGACCAAGAAAAAATAGAAAATATCTTATCAAACAAGTTTATATATCAACAAGATAACGTTCCTCTTTCTATTGATACATTAGATATACGATCAGCAGTGTTATTGTTATCATTAATCCGATATAGCGCAAATGAAGAGTTGACTTATATTAATGAATTTTCAGTCAACAGTGTTGATCGTTTCTCCCCTGATTCCGACGATGATCTAGATTTTTTGATGGAGCTTTATAACAAAGGTTATATAGCAATTGCTCCTTTTTCAAATCCTGCCGCTCTTATCTTGGAATCTGATGGAAAGCTTTCCTTTTATCCAAAATCTGTAAAATGGCTGTTGCCCTTTCAAAAAGAGCAGTCTTTTAATGAGATTGTTTCTCGTTTAGAGATAAAATTAAGCTCTAAAGGATGTTTTTCTGATTATACGGAGATTGGCTCTTATGATTCAGTGAAGTTTGAACAGGGTTATAATGAAGCTCTTGAGTTTTGTAAAGATATTTCATTGAGGGAGTGTTTGGCTTATTTAAAATATACGATGAGCAAGTATTCACTTCATTTTGTTCCTGGTGAAAAAACGAAATTAGTGTTAATAAAAGTTCTTGAAAATTATTCAGTTTCTCAAGCTTATAGCCTAATATGGTCAGCCGTAAGCAATACTGCCGCATTTTATATGCGAACACCTGGCGTTAATAAATCTCAAGCTGCTAATTCTGTGGTTGGTGCTATTGAAAGGAATTTTGAGCGAGCTTATGCGGAAAATTGGACAGTAAAAAGTTACAAAAGAAATTTTGATTTACCACAATCAATGATTAGTAGAGTAGTATTTAATGTAATATTTGATATTAACGATGGGTTCTCACATAAGCAAGGGTGTTATTATAACCTTCCTGATATCGGTGATTGATCTCTTATTTGCCTAATAAGATGAGACATTGAGTGCGGCCCAATTTTTAGTGCATAGTGCTTGAAATTGGTTTTATAGAGTCCGAATGGAGAGCAGATGCTGAACTTGTTTGCCAGCAAGAGAAACAAAATAAAATCGCAAACAAGTGGCGAGCGGCAGGCATACCAATTCATCCATTGACTCATCAGATAATTCAGGACGAAATTCAATAATTATTAATCACAATTTACATCATATGGATGAGAACATCGACACGCCTTTTGATTCCTTGATTATTATTTAAAACAACCATCTTCATTTCTCTACTCGCACTTGCTTTACGTTGATTTCACGTTAAATGTGCGATTATATTTTAACTACATTCAACTTCATTTAATATTAAAAATCTACAAATTTAACATTAAGTGACCATCAACAAGCTTTTTAGCGTATGTTTTGCTCAAAAAGGTGCTTTATTGTGGCTTTCTAAGAAAATTATATATATATTAATATCTACACTTACTACTTTATCTACATTTTTGTTTTTCCACTGAAGTGATCTTTTGAATTGACTGAACAGCACTTCTGGTTATTGAATGTGTCTTCTGAGGTTGGTAGTGAAATAATTTTTAGCCACATCAAAAAGATTGAGCAAAAAAACGCACAGCGACCAATTTTTTTTGATTTTCAACCGCCTCACTAGGGCTGGGTCTAAAGAGGGAACGGAATGCGTCAAAATTATCTATCACTAGAGTTGTTTTTTTTGTTATGATAGGCACTTTATCATGAACTTCAGAATTATGTGAGTTGAAATGAACATTGGTTATGCCAGAACTTCTACCGCAGATCAAAATGCGGGTTTTGAAGCTCAGATTGTGAAACTCAAAGCAGTGGGTTGTAAAAAAATATTCAGTGAACAAGTTTCTTCTATTGGAAAGCGTGAGCAATTACAAGCGGCTATTGATTATGCGAGAGAGGGAGATGTTCTAATTGTCACCAAGACAGATCGGCTTGCGCGATCCGTCGCTGATTTATTAGTGATTGTTCAGAAATTAAAAGACAAACAAGTTGGGATGCGTATTCTGAACTTTAATATGGATACTCAAACACCAACCGGTAAAATGATGCTGACAATGTTAGCCAGCGTTGCAGAATTTGAACGAGAAATCATGTTGGAGCGTCAACGTGAAGGTGTTGCCAAAGCAAAAAAAGAAGGTAAATACAAAGGTAGAAAACCCATTTCAGAAGAAATACAGGAAAAAGTAAAGAACCTTATTAATCAGGGCACTTCTAAGGCAGAGGTTGCAAGGAAACTTAAAATTGGCGAAGCCTCAGTTTACAGAATATTGAAAAGATCGCCAGAAAAAACAGATGGTTAATTATTGAACAGTCAGTCTGGATAGGCTATTCAAAAAAAACATAAAAATAAACGGAACTTCTGTTATTTTGCCATGCTGTAAACATGGCTTCTGACTTCGGAAGTCCTGTTTAATATCGTCATTTCGTTTTAGTAAACATGTCTTCTGAGAATATCGATCTCAATTTGTAGTAAATGTAGAGATGTAGAAGCTAATTTGCTCTTAACTTTGGGTTGACCAGCAAAATCTTCTTACCATCGCGTTTTTCTTCTTTTAAATAATAATGCTCTACGAGCGTATGAATCGCCTGATCGCGTTGTTCCTTTTCGCGAAATCCGCCGTATTGTTGGATAAAACGTGAGGTGGTTTCGGTGAATTGTTTTGCTTGAATCCACTGTAATAGCTTTTGTGCTTCTTGATGCTGACCGGCTGGTGCTGGTTCAAATAACCGTTTTGTCTCCAAGAGATGCCAAAAAATAATGTGTATCGCTTGCTCTACAGACTCAACGGTAATATCGCCATTGTGGCCCAGGAAAACGTGTAATAACCCACTTAAACGAGCCACGTTTTCAGCCGCTTTGCTGGCAAAGTCTTGCATGGACTGCCAATGACTTTCTTTATTAATGCCAGATTCAATTTGATTAAAGAAAGCTACCCAACGTGCTTTTCCCTTAGAGGAAAAATGTAAAGTAGGAATGTCATGACAACCTTTTTTGTCAAGGACCAGTGTTTGATTAAGACATTCAATAATGCGTTGATGAAAGGCATTTAAACCATCCACAGACTCGGGTGGTGTTTGATAATACCGCGTTCCCATTGTGCTAATAGGTTCTGTAATTAAGGTGCGTGCTAAGAAACCACTTTGCCTTGCAATACCATCTTGACGTTTCAATAACTGCTTTAATAGTAATGGCTGTAACATAATACTGACAGTAAACCGACGGTGCTCCATGACAATACTACTAGAAGTTTTTCGATGGGCTAAGAAGGGGTTGCCATCCCAGAGGCGGCTTAATGTTGTTAAAAACTTGGTGGTGTTGGCCTGCATACCGTTACCCGACAAGATAATACCGCCTTCATCTGACCATAAAGAGCTACTGGGCCATCCGCGTGATAACGTATGAATCAGCCCCTCCTGGGTGACATCCTCAAAATATAGTTCAGGCAATAATGGAACGCTTGGCTCGCTGTCTAAAAGGATCCGAAGTTGCTCTTGTAACACTGCTGCACTGCTGGCTTGAGTGCATTGCCTTATTTGACGAACTAAGGTTTCTCTGTCTGAACGCCAAGCGTGATGAATAGCCCAGGCTTCGGCTACAGAAGGGGCTAACTCTTCTCTGGTTGTTGATTGCCATTGTCGAATGGCTTGCCCAAAAGTTTTGTCTGCGGCTGTTTTCCTCATACCACTTGACGCCATTAAAAGAAAATAGAGAGATAGTGGACTCACCAGCAAATGATCACGTGCAACATTTGCCAAGGTTTGGCAGGCAAGGGAAATATTACCTAATGCGCTACAGGCAATTAGTGCTAACGGTTGTTGTCCATATTGTTGATATTTTTTTACCGGCTCTTGAATCACAGAAGGAAGTGCGTCAATGGGATAGGGATTTGAGCCATCATTATTAGCCAGTGTTAAGGGGATCGGTGGTTCCCAGGTCACGTCATGCTCTGGTGAAGTGTTTGTTATCATTTTTTACCTTATTTTGTAGATTTTAAATTATAAAAGTAGGTTATTGTAGATTGTATGTTATATTTTTAAAATAGGTTTATTGAAATAAAATCAACAATGTAATTGTGCGTGTTGTTTCTTGTAGATTAATTTTTCATATAAAATTGACTGATTTTATTTTTATGATATAATGTCAACTATGAGTTTACAAAAAAGAGAAAAAATAAAAAGCGTCATTCAACATTGGCCTGAAGGTATGGTGGTCACCTATGATTGGTTAAAGCAATACCATATTTCACGTCAACTGGTTCACCGTTACATCAATAGTGGATGGATTAGCTCTATTGCCTCTGGCGCTTTTGTGAAATTTAATGACAAACCCTCCTTGAGCGGCGTTGTTTATGCACTTCAAACACAACATCATTTGCCCATCCATATTGGAGGCTTAACGGCGTTGAATTTTGAAGGTTACACACATTACATTCGCTTTAATGAAAATGTTTTTATCTATGGCGCAGAAAAAGTTAAGCTGCCACGTTGGATAGAAAAAGTGTCTTTGCAAGAAGGTAAATTGATTTATCGGTCGACCAATCTTTTTGGCGGCTCCGATCTTGGTTTAAATTTAATGTCACATCCACCCTTTAAAATATTATGCTCATCTCCTGAACGAGCCATACTTGAGGTGCTGGCTTTCGTTCCACAACAACACGCTTATGAAGAAGCGGCTCATATCATGGAAAATATGATGACGCTTCGTCCAACGCTTATCAATGAATTACTTTCTTTATGTCATTCCATTAAAGTGAAACGGCTTTTTTTACATTTGGCTGAACAATGTCATGCACCATGGTTAGAGCATTTGACGTTTTCTTCATTTGATTTAGGGCATGGAATTCGTGTTATTGATCAAGGTAAACGTTTTGATAAAAAATATGAATTATATGTCCCTGAAAATCCACTGAATGAAGGTGTTAATGATGATGAATGAGCAATCTATTTTTTATCGACAATCTCGTTTCTTAGTTGATATTCTTCCTTATGTTGCCGAAGAGTCATGTTTTGCTTTAAAAGGTGGAACGGCAATCAATTTTTTCTTTCAAGCATTGCCAAGACTATCGGTTGATATTGATCTCACTTTTTTACCTTTATTGTCCAGAGAAGAAACGTTACAAACAATTCTAGAAGCTTTCAAAAGAATAAGCCAACGTCTTCAACAAAAACTTCCTAAAGTACAAATTTTTATGGATGATTTAGCGGCCATTCCAAAAATGGTCATTGGTAATGAAAATACACGAATAAAATTGGAAGTTAGTCCTATTTTTCGTGGAAGTGTTTTCCCTTGCAAGGTATTAAAAATTCATGACAAAGTTGAAAATTTTTTTGGTAAATTTGTTCAAATGCAAGTTGCTTCATTTGAAGATGTTTATGCGGGAAAATTTTGTGCAACATTAAGTCGCCAACATCCGAGAGATTTATTTGATGTAAAAAAGTTTTTTGAACAACAATTGATCACGGATTCTATCCGTCAAGCTTTTGTCGTTTATTTGGCAAGTGATAGAAGACCCATGCATGAGTTGCTCATGCCAAATATTAAACCTCACGAAACACAAGAGCAACTTTTTCATAGAGATTTTAGTGGTATGATTGATGTGCCAATTGAATACAGTGAATTATCAAATATTGCAAAAAAATTATCTGAAAATATTTGCCAACAATTAACATTAAATGAAAAAAATTTTCTTCTTTCCATTTCTTGCGGCGATCCTGATTGGCGATTAATGCCATTTAAACATTTGGAAAATTTACCCTCTTTACAATGGAAGCTAATCAATATTCAAAAGATGGATTCTGACAAAAGAAACTTAGCATATTCAATATTGAAAAATATTTTGTTTTCTGCTTAATTTTTATGCTTTTTCCACTCTTTATCAAAATTTGTTAGCACTCGGATCTCATTGCTCTCTTCACTCATGCCATTCTCCTTCATTTTAAAAATGATTGTATCATGTCTGAAAATACAGGGGATGTATACAGCATCTTCAAGAAAATTAGTTATTCTTTTGTTTGCAATGAAGTATGCGCGGAACTGTTTTCAAGCAGCTTTTTTTTAGTACACACCCATGTGAGCCACAGGAAAAAAAGAGTTATGCAGAATAAAATAATAAGGTTCTTATAAAACAAAAGGGCTGTCGTTATAATAAGCATGGAAATGAGCAACCCTATTATACCAAGATAGGGAGATAAGCCAAAAATAGAGCGCAAAGTTGCAGAAAACATTTTCACCAAAAAAACTAAGACGAACATAATGAAGACCTCTTGATAGGGTTATGATTAAATTATTTGTTTTTAACTGCTGAAATAATGCCGCGCTCCTTGAGTTTCTTCTTTAAATACGGATCTAGCTCTAATCCACTTTTAAAGTCTTTTGATGAATTATCGAGAGTAATGGAATCACAAACATTATCTACTTCAGAATGTTCTCTAGAATTAGACGTTTCTTCTTCTAAATCGCTTGAAAATAAATCAAAGAAACCCACAAAGCGCATCGCTATAAGAATAATAGATAAAATGCTGAGAATTTTTATAATGACTGGTACTTCTTCTGACATAATAGATGGTTCCTCTGTGTATGAATTATTGAACGACACTCAAATGAAAGTTGATATCTCTTTCATTTGAGTGCTTTATTATTAAGTGGTTGAGAGGTTAGTCTCTGGAATAATTCCTCTTTGCCTTAATAACTGAATCAAAATGCTGTCAAGCTCAAGTCGCTTATGCAGTGATTTTTCAAGGCTCTTAATGTGAGCTATCTTTTTATCACGGTGATTTTTCCAGAGAAATCGCCCAAATAAAGTGATTCCGATCAGAGCGATAACAGCAAATGCTATCTCACCGATAACCGCCCAGTTAATATTGTTAAGATAGTGATTAAGATCTTGTCCGGTTTGATCTAAACTTTTGAAAGCTTGAACCACTGGATCTTTTTGATCAGTAGCGTCAGTACTTTCATCGGAAAACGTATCAACCATAGAGAACACCATGCTTGATGCTCCCACTATGAAAATCCCACTAATAGCTATAGAATAATTTCCTGTAAAGAAACCAATCATTATAAAAATAGGGGCTAATAAGACAAATAATGTGTTCATTATGAGAGTACCTTTTATTTTTGTTGACTGTAACGACGCATGATGTCATCCACTGAAGGTTTTTCTGGGTTCATGATTCCGGCCTCAATGAGTTTGTCATCCAAATTTTTTCTTGTGTCTTCTCGGTGCAATGCTTCAGACGCTTCCAATTTGGCAAGTTCTGCTTGTTGCTTTTCTTCAATGCTTTTTGCTAGTGATGCCATATTACTAAATTCAGGACTGAAATCCTCACCGATCGCATCTGCCGTTTTTTTCAACGCTTCATTGATTTCAGATTGTGCTTTGAAAAGAGCAATTTGTCTTTTTCTGTCATTAATTTGATCCCTGATTTTTTTTCGTTGCTCATTCAAGGAAGTTTCCGCTTCAAAAAGTCGTTTATATTGCATTTCACGTGTTTTTAATTCAGTTTCTAGATCGCCGATTTTTTCGGCAATTTCTCTGGCTAAATCCGTTTCATTTTTCTCAATGCAGGCTTTGATGTAGCCTTCATTTTCCGCGAGTAATGCTTTAAATTCTTCAATTTCTTCTTCTGCTTTTTGACGCTGAGCCATAACGGTCGTGAGAGCTTGCGTACTTTTTTCCAATAGCTCATCAGACTCGCGTATTTTTTGTTCAAAAATTCGTAAACTTTGACTATCCACAATTTTCTCACCAACTTCACTGGCACCACCTTTAATAGCAGTAAAAATATTTTTTAAAATTTTCATGTTTGCTTCCCCAAAATTAAAACGTTCAACAAAAGACATATACAGTTATTAAATCCCGTATATGTCCACATAATCCCATATACGACATTATTATGTCAAGTGTTTTGAAAAAATATAGTAAAATGTGTTAGCATGTTTAAAGTGATAACCTTTTAAAGGCAAAAGATGAATGAATACGATTGGGGTAATGCTCCAAAACGATACTTAAAAGCTGAAATGGCTAAATACGGTATAACCCAAATTGAATTAGCTGAACGACTAACAAAACTGGGTATACCGGAGACAAAATCTACCGTTGCTAAGAAATTATCTCGCGGTACTTTCAGTGGAATTTTTTTATTTCAATGCTTAAAAGTTATGAATATAAATTATGTTAATTTAACGGATGATTTCTTTATTCCAACTGGAAAAAAAGATGAAAAAAATACTTGAAAAATTAAACTTCACCTTTAACGAAGGCGTTATGCTTTTGGTTATTGTCCTCTTTGTTTTTTTAAAGATTCTTTTTCAGACCCCAATCTGGATAGCAGATTATCAATTTTGGAAAGTAGATGGATACTCAAAACAGGGTACGATGCCTATTAACCAGTCGTCATTAGTTCTTCCAGAGGGGCAGGGAGCTTATTATTGTATGGATATGAAAAGACTTTCTGGTGAGCCTGCGTTTACGGATACAATGTCTATTGGTGGTGTACATAAGCCTTTTCATTGTGGTTGCCTTGGGCTAGAGGATAATGCCGTCGTGAAATACAAGCTACTGAAAGATAAGATTGTTTATCAATGCCGTTCAGAAATTTTAACAACACAACATATTCCTGCCTCACTGGAGACACAATAGCATGAAAAAATCACTTGCCATTTTTTTTACAGTAATTATCGCCATTATCAGCTTATTTTTATCGATATTTTATTGGAAATTTTCAGCAGAATCGATAGACGCGGAAACATGGTTTATGTTTTTAAGTTCGTTTATCTCCTTAGTATTGATAATTGGCTCTTTCGTCAGCTTTTACAAAACAGCAAGAAATAAGAACAATGTTCGCACAGCCTTTAACTTTGTGTTGTCTATATTGATTGTTTCTGTTTTCTTTTCGTTAGGAATGCATTTATTAAACGAGGCTATTTTTAATAGCTTGCATAGTGGTCGTGGATTCATAAACCAATCAGCCATTAATAGCCCAATAATTTGTGGCCAGGCACGGGATGTGAACGGTGATTTATTGAAAATATCTACCAATTTTCACACTAAAAAAAATGATCTCACTTACAGCACAGTACTGTGTCCATCCATTATTTATAAGACGGATCAGATTATTATAGATAAAGGTCTTGTAGATGCTATAAATGAAAATAGGAAAAAAGAGGCTTCTCATGAATGAAACTGTTTCAAACTTTAATCAAGTGTTTTTGTTACTGAAAAAATATAACTCATGGTATTTTTTAAAAAAAATAATTTGCGCTGATAAAATTAGATTAACTTTGGCAATATTGTGTACATTCGGTTGGTTTGTTTTAGCGGTCATATCTATTGTTGATGGTTTGATGTTATTGGCGGTAGGGTTTTCGTCATCGTATCAGCTTTTATTTTTTGCTATAGCAAGTTAATCAAGAGAGATTATCCAAAATTCAATCAAGAATATGCTAGTATCATGTTTCTTTATGATGAGCGTGACAATAACCTAAAAATTTTGAGTATAGCCGAAGAGCTAAAGAAAGAAGGAAATTTAACCAATGAGTTTCTAAATAGCGCTTTAGAAGAGGGAAAAGCCTTGGCGATATTAGAGCCGTCACAAAGATCTGTTTTTCCTCTTATCGTAGCTTTTATTTTAGGGTTAATTTTTTTTCATTCTATAGAGCATATCTATTTAGAAAAGATAATAGCTGCTTTAGCGATATTAATTAGCATCAATGTTTTTTCTAACCGTTTCTTTGATGCTGATATAAAAAAATATAATAAAGTTGAGTATGTTGTTTATTACTTAGAGGCAATAAAACACTATATCATGAAAACATGAGGTAAGGCATGATAAAAATAAGACAATTTTTTAAGCGTTGCGTGTTACTGTTTTGCTGTATATCAATGAATGCAATTGCTAACACATCAAACGCAGGGCTTCCTTGGGAAACAACGAGTGAAAAATTTTTACGTATAGTAGAGTCTGTTGTCCCCCCGACATTTCTTATTATTGCTTTTATATTTTTATTTTTCGCTGTTTATGTAGAAAGTTCTGTTGCTAAAATACGGTGCTCTATAGCTTGTGTTGTATTATTGATTGTAGCAATATCCGTGAAAATTTTTTTATAGATGGTGTCTATTGTCTTATATTTGTTTGAAATTTTCTATTTTAAATATTCAACACATACACGAGACGGCTGTAAGAACACAGAAATAAGTTTCATATTGGCCTGGGACTAAAGATCGCCTGAAAAAGTGCCAAATTGAGGCGTTTTTCAGGGGGAAATCCTGTTATAATCATTGATGTTATTGGGTTGTTCGATAATCAAAAAATAATCATTTTCAAAAAGTTCCTATACCGGTTGGTCTCGGTAATAATGTGCAATTATTGAGCGAATTTGATTGGTTTTTAGTCAAAAAAGAAGCAAAAGAATGAAAAATATTTTGGGCCGGTTTTACGCGGATAATCCGCGAAAAATTAATATAATTTGCCATTATGGCGAACTTGTTTTTCAATGAGTTGACTAATATCCGGATCTATATCATCGAGCATTTTAAAAAATTCGTTTTTTGAATAGTGCTCGCTTCTATCCAATACGTATCGGCTTGTGGTGAAAATATCCTTGGTGTCATAAGGTAAGCAGATACTCGAAAGAAGGTATTGGTCCTCTTTGAACGCATAAATGACATTAAGATATAAGGGATGAGTTCTCCAATAGTCTAAATCTTCCGGTGAAATTTTTTTCTTTAAAAAGGGTGCATCAATTTTAGCAAGCGTGTGATAGCTACCAACGGTGTACTGTGAGTAACGATTTTTACCGAAAATTAGATCTCGATAGAAATTTTGAAGCGAGCCAAATCCCCCATAGATTACACGAGAATCATTATATTTCTTAAATAAGAGATCGCATAACAGATGAAAGGGATTTTTTCTTAAAATAAAGAATGGCCAGAGCACAGTACTTAAAATGACGTGGTGATAATAAGCAGTTTGATTTTTAAATTTTGCTAATCTTATGGGATCTGGTTTGACAAACTCCCCTAAATAATGCCAAACATTTACAAAGAACCCTATAAAATAGAGTCCAACTATCAAGGTTAGTACAATTTCTTTATTCACGTTTTTTCTCCTATAGGTGTTGGAACATTGAAGATCATATCGTACTTGGCGTAATTTTGTCTAGCAAGATTATTTGTGATGGACGCTTAAATCTAAAAACAACCCTGTCGGAGAAAAAAGTAATATTAGACTTGATTTTGTCGAAGGCATGTACGCATAAAGAAGTAGGAATGTAGCCGCTACTTTTTAAGTAACTCAGGAACCAGTTTTTTGATATCTTAAAGCACTAGATTCATTTAGGCAATAAGTAATCTATTGACAAATCGTCAATGGACTGAGTAACCATAACGCTCTTTTTATTTTGATTGGTTATTTTTAAAATTTTACGATGTAACATTGCCGATGATTCTAATGATGAAAAATAATCGTTTTCTTCATTTTGTGAAAGCATCATTATATTAGACGCATCCACATTAATTTGACCGTTAACATTTCGTTTCTTCATTTTCCTTTTTAAAAAAAACCAACTTGATATAATGAAACCATTTTTTCACCTTTTGCCTGTAGGATAGCTCCGAACCATTTCGTGAGCCTGTAGATATTATGGTTCGCATTTGAGAACTTTTCAAGTGAGTTTAACTATTTTCTTGTATTCATTAAATAAGTATGTCGCCGCCGATTGGTATACACGCCAATCCGCTTTATTTTTTTCGGGGTTATCCGAGAAAAATAATTCACTGCAATGATAATAAGGTAATGAGTAAGCTTTATTCTCCGTGATATATTCTTCCGATGGTTCCAGGGCTTGAATCAGTAATCGTCTCTTTTCTATTAAATGATAAATCGCCTTTTCAACATCTAAAGGTACCTTGTTTCTTCCTGACTCCCAGTACTGCCAAGCTCTTGTTGATACATTGC
>JAJZTL010000063.1 GCA_021848965.1 Pseudomonadota bacterium | reverse complement strand
TTTTATCTTCAGTGGATTGCTCCAGTAAAAGCAGAGTTAGGAAAAGGCGCTTTGGAATCCAGTTATTGGCAAGTACTACAAGAAACTCCTGAATGGTATAGTTGGCAAGGATATGCATTTGAGTCTGCATGCTACAAACATATAATAAACATTAAAAGAGCGCTAAAATTACAACCCACCGCATTATCGAGCACTTGGCGATATGCACCTCGAAAAAATGAGAAAAAAAGAGGCGCTCAAATTGATTTATTATTTGACCGTAAGGATAACGCCATTTCAATCTGTGAAATGAAATACACGAAAGAACCTTTTGTCATTACAAAAGATTATTTCGAATTACTGCATTATAAAATGTCCATTTTCAAGGAGCGAACTCAAACATCCAAACAAATTTTTTTCGTTATGATTTCAGCAAATGGCATCAAGGAAAATTCATATTCCAACGAAATCATTCATCATTGCTTAACACTCGAGGATTTATTTGATACATAACAGCGAATTGAGGACACGCCCTAAGGAGATCTCCGGCTCGCCCTAGTGTTACATTCAATATTATTAAGCCTGAAAGAAAAAATATTTTTATTCATTTTAACGACTAATTAGGCATGAATTCCGTTTTAGTCTTGGCTATTTCGGAATATATGCCAAAATAGTCAAACTTTAATTCCGTGGCTCGCTGATTTTAGTTTAACAAAAAATAGGCCATCTGCTCGGTAGAAATTTTTTTATCCTCCCGCAAGAGAAGGGGGGGGGATATGTTTCATGGCTTCATCTATCGCGAGTTTATATCCGGATGTTTGTGTTGGTTTGTTTTTTATTTTGATTGTCCAATTTGAATGTAAAATGCAACCATTAATAGGCGTAAACCATGATTGTGTACTTGCAGCTAAGTTATGTTTTATAATATCACATTGATTTTGTAAGATTAATTGTACTTGTTGAGAAGATTTAGCGTCAAGAATTGCGTCACATACGCCAGCCATTCGTTCTCCATGATGATGCCCAAAGACTCGAGGTCGCCAAGGATATTTTTGCTTTAAAACTGCAATAATTTGCCATTTATAATGATCTAAAGCATGATCATTCAAAGCTTTGCGTTTCTCGGGTGTGGGAATAGTAGCATATATATTTATGTTATCTTGAGATAAAGATAAAGTATCTCTAGCCTTTACTTCTCGAGGCTCCAAGAAAATTTCAGCCTGTGTTGAAGGAGAGGTTAAAACCGTATTAGTATTTTGTGACTCAGACAATAGCTCTAATTTTTCTTTTCCTGAGCTAATAGAAGTAACATAAGTTTGTCCATTACATTCGTAGCTGATAGTGCATGAAAAATCTATAGAGCTAGGAGAGTCAATTGAGAGATTTTTTTGTACTTCATCGTTTACTTTGCAAAGTAAATCCTGCATTACAACTTGCGCGTCTTCTCCTATGGAGAGACGTGCAATATAGCTAGTCAAGTTGTTAGGTAAGAATTCATTGCATATTTTTTTAGACCGTTCATCCGATTGGCTTTGATCTTCAGATGTGCTAATTATTGTAGGTAAGCCATTAATATATATTATACGGCCGTTAGTTATTTTTGCATTTTGCTGCGGAGTAGTCTTTTTTATATGATATAGACTTTGAGCTTCTCCGGTTTCATTATGATCAGACAGTAAAGAATTTGCTGCAGGAGAGAGTTCGGAGCTATCTGCAGTACTATCTGCATGTACTGCTTCTGGAAAAGTGCTTAATGCTATGTTGCCTTCGAAAAGTTCCTTAAAGAAATTTTCTGGTATATAACGCGCTAAAAAAGGATTTGCAGTAAAATTAGCACTGTTTACAGGTATGAACGTTTCCTGATTGGGCGACAGTTGCGACTTAAAACATTTATTTTCTCTAACTTTAACCTCTGACGCCGTAGGTAATTTTTTTTTGCCATCTATTGTTAAGGTTTTGTGTTGTTCTAGGCGCAGTCCAAGATCTTTCAATACTGACATAATGAATATGTCATTTGAAGATACATTATTGAGCATAAAGTAATAATTGTAAGAAAACTTACCCTTTGCTTTGTTGTCTGTTTTTTCTATTTCAGTAATTGAGATATCTTGTTTTAACTTTTTTAAAGCGTTTTCTAAAGCGGTTAATAGCATAAACAATCTATAAATTTTTATTTTTACCAACTTTGTATTGTACTATATTTTTCTTAAAAAATTTATGAAACAATTTAAAAATTTAAGCATTTGTTAATATTAAAAAACTCATTTCTGTATATTGTTTGATAGACAGATGAAGCATTAAGAATTCAGACACCCATATCTATATACTGAACACTCATCAGTTTTCGGTTTTTTGTAGGGGCGACTCTTGTGGTCGCCCATCAGCGGGCAGGCACAAGACCTGCCCCTACAACCTAAAACTCACTAGCGAAGAGTATATATATTCAAAGCTGAATAATATTTTTATAATAAGATTGATATTTTAGCAGCGCAGCATCTGCCGTGACTAATGTCCATTTTTCGTGAATGGCTTGTGCCAGTAGCAATCGATCAAAAGGATCTTTATGTAAATCAGGTAATGTTTTAATTATTGTAGTATGAATGGAATGAATAGGAAGCTCCATAAACCCTGATTCGTTGAGGCATTCCAAAAAAGAATCGGATAATCGTATTTTTCCAATTTGTTTTTTTAGCTCAATTTCCCAAATGCTAGCAGCACTAAAAAATAACAATTCCTCCGAGTCTTGCATCACTATTCTTGCTTTTGAACTTAATTTTTCTGGCTCGGTCATTGCCCAAATTAAATAGTGCGTATCAAATAAAATCACTCTTCATCTCCGTGAAAAAGTTTTTCGATTATTTTATCTGATTCATCAAAATCATCAGAAATCCAAAAATCAGTTCCTTTCAATAATCCTAAGTGTCTGGTTTTTTTTTCTATAGGAATAATTTGAACAGCTGGCTTTTTACCCTTTATAATCCAAACTGTTTCTTTTGTTTCTACAACATGATTAATAATTTGATTAAACTGATCTCGTGCTTCTTTTGTATTATAAGATATCATATTCATCTCCTATATTTTTACGATACACTACAAGTATAATAAAAAATCGCCATATGCGCCACTTAAAAATTGACTCTGTTTGCTCTAAAAATGTACAAATATCAAGGTTATTTTTTATGGACATAAACAATATCAGTAATTTGCACAAAACTTCCTAATTTAGGAAGTTTTGTGCTATTATTTTTCTATGCTAAATAGTACAGAAAAAATTTTGAATTCCTCTTTGAAGGGGCATGTTATTCGCGACCTTGATTTAGCTAATCTCTTTCAAGGAACACCAGCGAGGCGTTATGGACTTGTGAATAAAGCCATAAAGCAATGTGAACTATTGCCTCTACGTCGAGGTCTGTATGTGTTATCGCCCAAATATCAGACAGAATCTTTGAGTC
Organism: Pseudomonadota bacterium; assembly: GCA_021848965.1. Taxonomy (GTDB): domain Bacteria; phylum Pseudomonadota; class Gammaproteobacteria; order Legionellales; family Legionellaceae; genus CABHON01. The sequence goes on along the minus strand of JAJZTL010000063.1, from coordinate 10,173 downwards.
TTTACTATTTAGCCAATCATATTGTACCTTTTAGTTTTGTTACCGCAGAATCGGCTCTTCAATTTCATCAATGGATTCCAGAACGTGTTGAGCAGGTAACCAGCATGGCTGCTTTTAGTCGAAACAAACAATTTGATAATGCATTTGGACAGTTTATTTACCAAAAATCGCCGCTTGCAACAGATAATTTTTGGACAGGAGTTATGCAAATTAACATTGCTTCTCGAGCTGTCTTGATGGCAAGCCCGTTAAGAGCGCTATCGGACTATGTTTATTGGCATAAAATTAATCATGCTGATATCCTATTTATCCATAAAGGATTACGCATTGAAACAGATGTGTTAAACCAAATATCTCAAGCAATGATTGAAGAACTGTTAATTGTTTATCCAAGTAAGTCTGTTCGATCATTTTTAAAAAATTTACTTTCATGGAAAATGAATCATGAATCATCTCATCATTAATCGCTTAAATCGTTATAAGCTACGTACACAAGAAGAAGAGGAAAATGCTCTCAAAGAGATTTTGCAAGAAATTGCTTTGTATACGCTATCAACAACGGATTTTTTTTCTAAAGCTTTATTTCAAGGTGGAACAGCTCTTCGCATTTTTTACAATTTACCACGGTTTTCTGAAGACTTAGATTTTGTTCTACAGTCGCCTGATTTATCATTTCACTGGGAACCTTACATTCATAAAATGACAGAGTGTTTTAAATTATTTTCCATTGAACCAGAAATTATTGATCGTGGACGAGCCGATAAAGCGATTCAAAAACTATTTCTTAAAGATAACTCTATTGGAAAAATGATCCACTTAAAATTTAAACATCATTCGGGGAAAAAACTGCTGATAAAACTTGAGCTTGATGTTAACCCACCTTCTCACTCTGGAGCCGATATTCAATATTTAGATTTTCCATTGGATTATTCTGTGGCCACGCAAGACTTACCCAGTAATTTTGCAGGAAAATGTCACGCACTCCTTTGTCGCCCCTATATAAAAGGGCGAGATTGGTTTGATTTTTCTTGGTATATTGCGAGCGAAACTCCTATTAATTTTCATTTTTTATCTTCTGCGATTAAACAATTAGGACCATGGCAAGATACACATTTAATCGTTGATAAGTATTGGCTATTGGAGCAGTTATCTTTAAAAATTAAAACACTCGATTGGGATCAAGTTCGTCAAGATGTTATGCGGTTTGTAAGTCCTGAATATCAAGCAAGTTTAGCATTATGGAGCGTTAACTTTTTTCAAAACAAAATAAAAAAATTGGAGCAGTATCTGTAAACTACAATATTATATAAATATCAAAGTTGTTTTTTGTGAACATACACAATATCTGTAATTAAAGCGAAGCTTCCAATATCCAGTTGAAAGTCGCCTATCTGGGCGTAGAGTTGAGTAGAACTGCCCCCATCAAGATTCATTGCGTCAATACAATTTAATTTTTCTTTGAGAAGATGAGCTAATTGAGTAGTGGATAATTTCCACTGTTCTGTTGCGACAATGATAACTTCATTTTGAGAGGTAATGCCTAAAGCGGTTCTTTCTGCCTTGCCAGCTTTAAGATTGGGAATGTGCCCATTTTGCAATAAACGAGGGCCGGCTTGTACGGCAAAAGAAATAGCTGAATCGGTTGTGTAGTCTTTTTCATTTACAATGTAAGGCGTATTATTTTTAATATAAAATATTGGCCACCATGAAGTCCGCTGTATTGAACTTCGTTTATCTCCATGTTGAATACGCAGTCCAATAGGTTCCCAACTGGAGGTGAAAAAACCTCCGTTAACAGCAATCAACGCGTGATTACTTTTCGCAAGCCATTTAACCGTCTCAGCGGGAAAAAGGTCATCTTTTGCCAAAGCAGATTCTAAAGTATTTTTTTCAAGATTAATTTTAAAGCAATGAATATAGCCAAAAGACTGCGGTTTTGTATTGGGTATACTTGTATAATCAATACCGGGCGCAAGATTTTTCCAGCTAACAGCCATTGCAGAATCAGCCATCATCAGAAATATCAATAGTAAAAATAAGCTAAGAAATTTTTTCATAAATCATTCATAATATGTTAGCATGATCATGAATAAAAATGGGAGAAATAGCAATATGTCAAAGGTATCAGAAACAACGCATTTAACTGAAGCGGCGAAAATGGTGCTAGAAATGGCAGATAAATTAGGGGCTTCACAAGCTGAAGTTAGTTTGGGAAGTGAAGAAGGACTTTCTGTTTCTGTTCGTCTTGGTGAACTGGAAACGCTGGAGTTTCATCAAGGAAAAAGTGCGTCTATTACGGTATATCTGGGCAAGCGTTGTGCAACAGCAAGTACAACTGACTTATCACATGATTCTCTGCAAAAAACAGTGCAAGCTGCACATGATATGGCGCAATTTACCGAAGAAGATCCTTGCTTTGGTTTAGCAGATAAATCGCTTTTAGTGAAAGAGTATCCGGATTTGCAACAAGATCATCCATGGTCTGTTGATGCAAAGACAGCAACAAACTGGGCAATTGAAAGTGAGAAAAAAGCGCTTGCGTTGGATAAACGTATTGTGAATTCAGATGGAATTTCATTATCAACCCATCGTTCTTTTGGAGTTTATGCGAATACGCATGGTTTTTGTGGACATGCACTAGAAACCGATCATATGCTCAGTTGTTCATTAGTGGCACAAGATGGAAAAGATATGCAAAGGGCTTCTGATTATACATTTGCGTATGATCCAAAACGATTAAAATCCATGGATGATGTTGCTTTTACTGCGGCTAAAAAAGCTATTCGACAACTGAATCCTAGAAAAATGCCTACGCAAAAATCATCGATTGTTTTTGATGGAGAGATTGCTGCATCACTGATTGGTGCGTTTATTTCGGCTATTTCAGGTGGAAACTTATATCGAGAGTCCAGTTTTTTATTAAATCATCTAGGTCAGCCTGTTTTTCCTGATTGGATAGATATTATTGAAGATCCGCATCAAAAAAATACGATTGGTGCATCGCCTTTTGATGCGGAAGGCGTTTTAACGCGAAAAAAACATTTTATTCGTGATGGCATATTAGAAAGCTATGCTTTGGGAAGCTATTCTGCTCGCCGTTTAAAATTAGAGACAACAGCCAATGCCGGTGGAGTATATAATGTTTCTCTTGTATCTAAAAAAGAGGAACATTGTTTAGCAAGCCAAGAAGCTTTGTTAAAAAAAATGGATAAAGGTATTTTAGTGACATCGTTAATGGGATCGAGCGTGAGTATTTTAACGGGAGATTATTCTCGAGGTGCAATGGGCTTTTGGGTTGAGAATGGAGAAATTCAGTATCCAGTGCATGAGTTTACTATTGCGTCAAATCTCAAAGACATGTTTATGAGCATTGAGGCCATTGCTCAAAATATTGATGAGCGAAAAAATATTAAAACAGGGGCGATTTTACTGTCCAACATGATGATAGCAGGGGAGTAAAGCGATAGCCTCTGTCAACTGTTAACTTTTTTCGGCACTTACTGCAAACCAAAAATGATAAAAGCTTGAACAAGGATCTTGGGCAAGCTCTTCTAACGCTTTGATGGCTATTTCGCCTTGTGCTCGTTCTGTTGTATCAAGATACAAGTTTAAGCTAGGCATTAATGTCTCAATGAGAAATGAAATTTCTTCACCACCTCCTATAATAGGTTGGACTTCAATGTGTAAATTTTTCAATAAAGAGGCTTTCAAATAAGAGGCTAGTTTTCTGCCTACATTAGGATCTCCACCACGACGACGTTGTCCCTCCTGAACTTTTTGCCAAAATGCTTGAAAACTAGGGGGTTGAGGTTCAAAAAACATGCAATCACGATCGGCATCTTCAATTAATAGTCTCCCACCTGGTCTTAAAACACGTTTGAGGCTTTCTATGGCCAATAAAGGTTCGGAAAGATGCATAAAAACTAATCTTACGTAAATAAAATCAAAGCTATTATCTGCAAAGGGTAGTTTATAAAGATCGGCCAGTTGAAAAGAAAGATTGGATGTATCACGATAAGTGTCATGAGCAATTTCCAACAGTTCTTCACTTCGATCTATGCCAATAATAGTCGCTTGAGAAAAATATTTTGCCATATAATACGATCGAACACCTTGAGCACAGCCTATTTCCAATATCTTTCCTTGCGAAGGAAAGTGGTGACGAATAAGCAAATCAGTGAATCCTTCTAAACGTAAATGTGTGCGCTTAAGAAGATTGTTTTTTTCTAAATCATGACTAACCAGCGTTTCAAATTGATAAGAACCCTTTAACATTATAATCCTCCTACAAATCGTAAACTTGGAAAGTCGCCATCAAAAGGAAACTCTTCAAGCAGATTTGGCTGGCAATTGAAACAATGCTGTATTGCTTTTTCTCCTTGTGCTTTTAAATCTAATACGACAACCGTGACAGGGCGGAGGGAGCGATATGTTGATTTTTGCCAACCAAGCGTATTCTCGAAAAACTGATAACCCATTTCGTTAAGAGTTTTTTCTCGCGGCGAGCCAGAAACAAAAGTTCCTACTAAAAAACGAATATTATGAGAGATAGCAAAACGGATAAACCAATATCGTAAAATGAGATTTAATCCAAGTGAACGATGTGAAAAAAGTGTTGCCGCACGGCTTAATAAAAGAATTGGCATATCAAGTGCAATCGGAAAACTCCATGGACACTCTAATTTTTCTTCTAAAAGTGAAAGTTCTGCAATAATTTCCCCTCGCATAGTTGATAGAATTTGACCATGAGCTTCTGCCGCCATAATAAAACTATCATCATCAGATGATTTCCAGGTTAAAGTTGTCAAATCCACTTTAAATCCTGTGGCATTTTTATAGGCATGAGTACGAAGTTCATCAATTTCATTTTTTCTTTGTCGATCTACAAAGTGAATACGACTATTTATCATACGGCCTCCTGTAAAAAAGTAATATTTTTTTGATAGGCAAAGTGAGTCACTAACCTATCAGAAAGATGTCCTAAGCAGCTTAAATTGCTAAATCCTGGTCCTTGCATAAGACCAGAAAGCATCGGCAAATGAAGATAAGGTCTCATGTCCTTCACAGAAAAATCGGATTCAATTTTTACGGCAACAGCTTCTTGCATTAATGGTGAAGCGATGGCTTTTTCAAGTGCTTTTTCTGCTTTTTGAGTTAACAGTGATTTAAGCATAGCTATTTGATCAAATCCCGTTGCGATAATCACGGTGTCATATGTTCGAACAACTGTTTTTTGTTGATAAGCAATGGTTAAAGAAATGTCGGATGCATCATATTTTAAACTTGTGACACGTCCTCCAATAACATTGTGTCGTTTTTGATTACTTAAAATACTCATTGAATGCACTGAAAAAACACCCAAATCTGTTCTTTTGATAAAATCGAGCCGATCATTAATGCTCAGTGTTTTCCAGCCATTTTTATCTGGTTCACTGTACATCTGATTTTCATAATAACTTTCAGCTCTGCTTGCAATAAATCCTTTCGGCGAAATAATATCCACTTGTAAACTCGGTGCATATTCTGACAAAGCAAGCAGAACAGAAGCGGCATGTTCACCTTCTCCAATAAGTGCTATTTTTTCTGAATGAGAAAATGTTTTTTCTTTTAATGCGTGCCAAAATGTTTCTAAATCATACACAGAAGAAGGGAAAGGAAATGGTTTGCTATGATTATCTTCAACAAAGTCCATACGTGTTTTTCCAGGACCTGTTAACATGAGTCGATCTGCTTCAATGGATAATCTTTTTTTAGTCGATGTCTGCAAAGTGAGATCCCAACGATTGCTGTCAGCAGTTAAATCAATGTTGACTACTTCTGCATATATAATTGATACATGCGGTGTAAGTTGTTTAGCAACCCATTGCAGATAAGCAGCCCACAATTTATGACAAGGAGCATGTTTGCCACGATCTACCCAGTCAGCATAGCAGCCAGTATGTACCAAAAATGAAAACCAACTAAAATGTAAAAGTCGCTCTTGTATACGTGCATTTAATGTATCATCGCCAACATCAATTTCTATCGGAAATACAAGATCTTTTTCAGGTGGTGTTCCTAATTTCATATCACCATTGGTATAGCCAAACTCACCTGACCAGTGAGCAGCAATGCTGTTTTTTTCTATTAAAATGATACGATCCACAACGAAACCAAATTCTTGTAAAATTTTTGCTTTTAATGCAACGGCAATACCTTTTGGCCCCGCACCGATGACGGCGAAGGTTTTTTGTTGTTGATATTGATTATTCATATTATTGTCCTCGGTGAGTTTATCTCAATAGCATTGGCAATGCGTTGACCAATCTCTAATGCAAATTTAAATGCTGTGCCACCCCATCCAGTTGCAATAAAAAGATGATGAGTACCTGGAATTTTTCCTAATATGCCCATGCGGTTATTGGCATATAAATCACTAGCGGATTTTTTTATCATGATCTTTCCCCATTTTTTTTCATTTACAGGGGCATTATTTTTTTCGGAAAGCAATACATTATCGTTATGGCTAAAGCATCCAAATTGCAGCGATTCGCGATCAAAATAATTAGGCCATTGCAGGGGGTGTGTTTTTTTTGCAAGATAAGTTGTAATATTTTTAACCTCAATGTTTAGTTTTATACCAAAATGATTTAATTTTGGTAGTAATCTTGCGCCGCCCGCTAAAATTAATATTTTACTTGTGATTGATTTTTTTACCCCTTGAAGAGTGTACTTATTGTTTTTATAGCAAATATTATTCACCTCAAAATCATCCAATATGTTTGCCCCGAGTTTTTGGCTGGCTACCAATAAATCATCCATAAATATTTTTGGAGATAATTGATTTCCTTTGGGTTCATAAACCGCCCATTGACTATTCCATGTATACTGGGGAAAGCGTTCTTTTCCAGAGAGAGGGGTGAGAATTTCAAATGGATAATGTAGTCGTTCCATTAGTGAGAAATTATTTTTATAATTACGGTATCTTTTTTTGTCAAAGAAGTATAAATTTCCATTGACGTTGGCTCTTTCTGTGAATACTTTCGATTGTTGGTAGGTGTCCAAAAGAGTAAAGTTATTTAACGCTAAATGGATATGGGCTAAATTTTCATGAAAAACACGCAGCATACCTCCCGAATTTGCTGTGGCACTTATGTTTCGTCTTCCATTATCGACAAGAACAACATTTTTTTTGTCGCGAAGACACAGTGCATAAAGTATGCTGCTGCCAATGCAGCCACCACCAAGAATTGCTATTTCAAACTCACGTGACTGCATAGATATTTTCCCAATTTTTTACCCAAGTACGAGAACTGATTTTGAGCGAGTTAAAGAGATGTTCAGACTCAACGGGCATGAAGGGAGTCATTAACATTGCAAGCGCATGTAGTATGAGCTTCTCGCCGCACTGACTTTCTGATTGAAGCGCAAGATTAACTAGCCAAACAAGTTCTTGACTTGCACGGCGAAAATCATTCTGAGTAGGAGATAAATAATATTCCATATTACGTGTTGCACGGTTACAATCAATGAGTATTTGAGGGGAAATAGCGAAGTCAATATCGTGCAAAACACACTCGGCGCGTTGATTCAATTTTTGCAATTGTTGTGCTAGGTTCGATGAAAAAACCTGAAATTCTTTTATCGAAAAGTTTTCAGATTGTTTGGAAGGTCGATTAAGACTCAAATATAAACGCAAATGATCAACATTGTCCGCAAAGCTCTCCGCCCAAATAGCATGATCGCGGCTCGTTGAAAATTTATAGCCTTCTAACTGTAAAAACTCATTGGTGATAACAGAATCAGGTAGTTTAGCTTCTGGATGCATGGCGCGTAACAAGGAAGGAATGAACAAAAGATAATAGAAACTATTATCAAAGCCAAAACAATGTGTCCAAAACGTGTTGCTTAAGGCAAATTGTTCATAATGAGCTGCCATTTCAAACCAAACATGACAAGTTTGCTCTTCCTTAGCTAAAAAAATTCCATGATTATCTAAATGAGGATATGTTACAAGTACTTTGAGATGCTTCATTTGACTCACTCGCTCAATTAGTTTCTCTAAACGCAATGGTAGCGAAAGCTTGCGAAGTTCAGCGGTAATGGCTGGAAGGTGTTTGTTCAATTCAAAGGTATATACGGGAACTAATTTTTTGCTGGATGAATTTTGGCAGCGGACACAAGTTATATTGTGTAATTCATATGGTGGAACCACGATGCCACAATGTTCACAAGATCCGTGACTCTCTTCTTTGCAGCATGGGCAATACCCAATAATAGAAGCATCTATCAATACTTTATTACATAACACACAATAGGGAAATTCAATGGTTTCTCTGTCAATAACATTGGAAGCTATGGCGCGTTGAATAAAATGCTGAACATGATTTTGGTATACTATGTCTTTTGTTGGTTCAATCAATTCATCAAATTCAATATTCATATGAGCAAAACCTGCTTGAATTCTGGATCGCATTTGACAACGAAAGCTTTCTGTTGAAACTGATAAAGTGTGAGCTTTTTCCTGAACATAGTTTTGATGATCATCTGTTCCACAAAGATTTTCTACTTTCACGGATCTTAAACGCAAATATCGCGTTAAAATATCACTCGCAAGGTAGGGGCCACTGATATGTCCTAGATGTAAAGGTCCATTCGGTGTTGGGGGAGCAGATGTGATGATTATAGATGGCGGTAATGTCGGAATTTCAGTGTCTTCGCTATAAACTGACAAAAAAACAAGCTCTTCTTTTCCAAGATTTTTGAGTTGGTGATGGGAAAAGGGAGGAATCTGAATCAGATCACCTGCATAAATTTTTTCCATTTTATTGTCAATTATCATGAGACCAGAACCACGAATGATGTAAAAAAGCTCTGGCTCAAAATGTGCATGAACTGTGGTATTTTTGCCGGGAGATATTTGACAAAAGGTAGAGTACATTCCTGCTCTGTCATTTAAATTTTGAATAGGGGAACAAAAAATTCCGTATGCTGGGACAAATTGAGCTGCATCAAGGCGTGATATTTTCATCAATTTTCTCTTCTAAGAATGTAATACTTGAAAAGACTAACATGTTTATGCTATGAATAAAATTGATATGTTTTCACAATAATTAATGAAAAAAACAGAATAATTCAAGGGGTTAAAGCGATGAAACTTGATCAATTACAGTATTTTATAGAAACCGCAAAACGCCAGCATATTGGACAGGCAGCAAATTTCCTTAATATTTCACCAAGCGCTATTAGCCATAGTATTTCTGCTTTAGAAGAAGAGCTGGGTAAGTCATTATTTGTGAAGCAGGGGCGTCGAATTAAACTGACAACTCATGGAAAAATACTTCTCGATCGTGCTGAGTTTATCTTGTCAGAAGTAAATAATTTACGCGATGAGCTTTCTTCCGAACAAGTAAAAATGAAAGGACACTATCGACTTGCGGCAACGCATGTAATTTGTTCTGAATTTTTGACACCCCTATGGTTAGAAATGCAAAAGGAGCATTTAGACTTGACGGCAACACTTTATTCTTTGCGATCGGGAGAGGTTTTATCTCGTGTAAATGCGAATGAAGTGGACTTAGGATTTTGTTTGTCTCCTCATTCAGATCCGAATCACGAGCAGGAAATTATTCACCGCGGTCAGTTAGTTTTCTCTTTTGGAAAAAAACATCCATTTCTCAAAAAAAAGCAGTTAAAAGAAATTGAATTATATCCATCTATTGCAGCACAAGCGACACAAGGCATAGAAAATTGTGAAAATCTTCCAGATTTTCGCAAATTAAATATACGTCCCAAAGTGGTTAATCTGTTTGATAGTTATGATGTTGCCATTCGCGCTGTTAAATCAAACGCGGTATGGGCACTTTTACCAGATTTTTTGGCGTACAGTCACCATAATGCAATTGAAACATTCATTCCTGAGGGATTTGATGCAAAGTATACAGTTGCTGCAATTTGGCCTAAATACCACATAAGGACACCTGCATTGGATTGTATGATTAAAAAAATGAAAAAATTTATTAAACAAACATTATTGTGATTGGAGCAATCCGTTTATTCAACTACAACCCAGGGCTAACGCGTCTAAATTCTTGTAAAATAAAGGCCTTTAGCACATAAAACATTAAAATTTTTGTTCAAATTGCCAATGAAATCGCTAAACGTAGGGGTAGGTCTTGTGCCTACCCGCCAATA